>SLLJ01000339.1 GCA_007134165.1 Nitriliruptoraceae bacterium
CGGGCTGGGGACGGGTTGCTGGTCGATGCGGCCCACGGCTGGTAGGGTCACGAACGCCTGTTCGTCGCACCCGAGCCCACCCGAGCCGCCCCCGAGCCCGCCCCGAGGTTGAGCATGCCCGCTGCTGTGCCCGCGGCCGACCCGCCCACCGGGATGGTCGTGCTGGGCGTGGATCCGGGCCTGACCCGATGCGGGCTCGGAGTCCTCACCGGCCCGTCCGCGCGACCGCGGCTGCTGGCCGTCGAGTGCGTGCGGACCTCGTCGAGTCAGCCCACCGAGCAGCGGCTGCTCCGGGTCCACGATGCGCTGCTGGAGGTCATCCACCGGTACCAACCCGTCGCCGTCGCCGTCGAGCGGGTGCTGTTCTCCGGCAACGCCCGGACCGCCATGGCCACCGGGCAGGCTGCCGGGGCGGCGCTGCTCGCCGCGGCCCGCGCCGGGCTGCCCGTCACCGCCTACAGCCCCAACGAGGTCAAGCTCACCGTCACCGGTTCGGGCGCGGCCGACAAGGACGCGGTAGCCCGGCTGGTGGCCGCGCAGCTGTGCCTGACCGCGCCGCCCGCCCCGGCGGATGTCGCCGATGCACTCGCGGTCGCGCTGACCCACCTGGCGCGCGCTCGGATGGCTGCAGCGGTGGCGGGCACCCCGGCCGCCACCGCGCTGGCCGCCGCCGAGCAGCAGGCGTCCCGGGCTGCGAAGGGCGGTTGGCAGGCCGTGCTCGGCGACCGGCTCGGGCCCGCTGGCGACCCCAAACGCCCCGAGGATGCCGTGGTCCGGGGTCGGACCCGATGATCGCGCACCTGCGCGGACGGATCGCCCACCGCGATGTCGGTCGGGTGGTGGTGGACGTCGGTGGGGTGGGCTACCTGGTGCACGTGGTCACCGGCGAGCGCATCCCTCCGCGTGGCGAGCCGGTCGAGCTGCACACCTCCCTGCAGGTCCGGGAGGACGCGATGACGCTCTACGGCTTCACCGACCGCGACACGCTGGTCCTCTTCGAACTGCTGCTCACGGCTTCCGGGGTGGGTCCGAAGCTGGCGCTGGCGGCGGTCGGTACCCACCGCCCGGACGTGCTGCGCACCGCCATCGGCGGGGGGGACGTGGCCACGTTGACTGACATCCCGGGCGTCGGCCGCAAGGTCGCCGAGCGGCTCGTGCTCGAACTCAAGGAGAAGGTCGGCATGCCCGCCGCTGGTCTTTCCGCGCCGGGACCGGGCACGAACGGTGGCGCCGAGCCCACCGTGCTCGCCGAGGTTCGCGACGCCCTGCTCGGCCTTGGCTACTCCGCCGGCGAGGTGCAGCAGGCGCTGGCTTCCCTGGCCGGCGACGCCACGGCCGACACGCAGGGCGCCGGAGCCGGTGGACAGGACCTGGCCGCTGACACCTCGGCGCTGCTGCGACGGGCGCTGCGCACGCTGGCCGGCAGCACCCCCGACGGGGGCCGGTGATGGCCGCAGCTGGTCCCACCCAACCCGACCGGCCCGACGGCCCGCACGCGGACGGCGAGGATGTGCTCGACGTCGAGGTACTGCCGGGCGAGGACCAGGTCGACGCACGGCTGCGCCCGGCCCGGCTCGAGGAGTTTGTCGGCCAGGACCGCGTGCGCCGGCAGCTGCAGTTGGTGCTCGCCGGCGCGATCCGACGCGGGCAGTCCGCCGACCACGTGCTGCTGTCGGGCGCGCCGGGTCTGGGCAAGACCACCCTGGCCGCCATCGTCGCGCACGAGGTCGGCGCCCAGTTCCGGGCTACCTCGGGTCCGGCCATCGAACGCCCCGGAGACCTCGCTGCCATCCTCACCGGTCTCGAAGCCGGTGACGTGCTGTTCGTCGACGAGGTGCACCGCCTGCCGCGCACCGTCGAGGAGGTCCTGTACCCGGCGATGGAGGACTTCGAGCTCGACATCGTGGTGGGCAAGGGGCCCGGCGCACGCTCCATCCGCCTCGAGCTACCCCGCTTCACGATGGTCGGCGCGACCACCCGCACCGGGTTGATCTCCTCGCCGTTGCGGGACCGCTTCGGGTTCTCCGCCCAGCTCGAGCACTACGAGGTCGAGGAGCTGCTGCGCATCGTGCGGCGCACCGCGGGCTTGCTCGGCATCCCGATCGACGACGAAGGCGCGGCCGAGGTCGCCAGCCGTTCGCGGGGCACACCGCGCATCGCCAACCGGCTGCTGCGCCGGGTGCGCGACTACGCGGATGTCGAGGCCCAGGGCACGGTCGACCTCGAGGTGGCGCGTGCGGCCCTGGCCGTGTTCGACGTCGACGAGCTCGGCCTGGATCGCCTCGACCGCCGGGTGCTCGAGGCGGTGGTGGACGGGTTCGGTGGCGGGCCGGTGGGCCTGACCACGCTCGCCACCGCCGTAGCCGAAGAGCCCGATACCGTCGAGGATGCGGTCGAACCCTTCCTGTTGCGCTGCGGCCTGCTGCAGCGCACCCCCCGCGGGCGGATCGCGACCCCGGGCGCCTACCAGCATCTGGGTCGGGAGCAGCCCGCTACCGGGGGCACGGATTCGAGCGCGCGACCCACGCTGTTCGATGACCCGGCCTGAGTTCCAGATCCGAACGCGGGCCCGGACCCGGCCCGAGACCGACATCTGACCCGGAGGGCGCATGGAGCTTCAGCTGGGCATCGACCGGTTGGTGTTCGTCGTGGCCGTGTTGCTGCTCGGCTCGGTGCTGGTCGCTGCACTCGCCGCCCGGTTCGGTGACCGGCTGCGGATCCCGAGCGCGCTGCTCTTCCTTGGCCTGGGGATGGCCGTGGGCGTCGACGGTGCCGGCTGGCTCGACCTCGACGACCCCGCCCTGGTGCGCGACCTCGGCGCGATCGCCCTGTTGTTCATCCTGTTCGAGGGGGGCCTGACCACCAAGCCCACCGACCTACGGCTGGCGGCGCTGCCGGGTTCGCTGCTGGCCACCGTCGGGGTCGCGCTCACCGCGGGGGTGACAGGCCTGGGGGTGTGGCTGCTGTTCGGGGTGGACCTGGTCACCGCGCTGCTGCTGGGGGCGGTGGTGGCCTCCACCGACGCCGCCGCGGTGTTCTCGATGATGCGCACCACCGCACTGCCCCGCCGGGTGTCGGCCATCCTGCGTATGGAGTCCGGAGCCAACGACCCGTTCGCGGTGATGCTGACCGTCGGGCTGATCGCCACCGTTCAGGGCGGTACCACACCGGGCCAGTGGGTCGGCTTCGCGACGCTGCAGTTGCTCGGCGGCACGTTCGTCGGGGTCGCCATCGGGCTGGCCGGAGTGTGGCTGCTGCGACGGATCGACCTCGGCGTCGAGGGGCTGTACCCGGTGGTCGCGGCGGCGGTGGCGGGGGTCGCGTACGGGGTGGCGGCCTGGGTGGGCGCGTCGGGCTTCGTGGCGGTCTACCTGGCGGGGCTGCTGATCGGGGCGCTGGTCCCGCGGCACCGGCGGTCGGTGCTGGGCTTCCACGAGGCGCTGGCCAACACCGCGGAGATCGGGCTGTTCCTGCTGCTCGGCCTGCTGGTCGTGCCGAGCAAGCTGCCGGGGGTCGCACCCCAGGCGCTGGCGGTGGCGCTGCTGCTGGTGCTATTCGCCCGCCCGGCGGCGGTGGCGCTGTGCAGCCTGGGCTCGCGGCTGGGTTGGCGGGAGCAGGCGGTGGTGACCTGGGCGGGGCTGCGGGGGGCGGTGCCGATCGTGCTGTCCACCTTCCCGTACACGGCGGGGGTGGACGGCGGTGCGGTGCTGTTCGACATCGTGTTCTTCGTCGTGCTCGTCTCGGTGCTGGTCCAGGGGCTGAGCCTGCAGCCGCTGGTGCGTCGGCTGGGGATGGCCTCCGAGCGCCCTGCCTGGTCGCCGGTCGCCGAGGCGCTGCCCCTCGATGGGATCGACGTCGACATGGTGGAGCTCACGGTCACCGAGGAACTGGTGGTCGCCGGCCAGCGCCTGCGGGACCTGCCCGGGCTCGGACCCGCCCGGGTCGCCGCCATCGTGCGTGGCCACCGGGTGGTGGTCCCGAGCGGCGACACCCGCCTCCTGACCGGCGACGTGCTGCTGCTGACGGTGCCGCGGGAGCACGACCTGGTGGCGCGGCTGACCGCCTGGGCCCGCGGCGAGGACCGTCCTCCGCGCTGAGGCCGACCGGCCACGGGCCACGGCCCGGGCGGTACGCTGCCGCGCGGGCGTGCCCCGTCGCGGGGCCGATGCCCGTGTCCCGGACCCGCCACCGACCCCGGTGTGGTCCCACCCCCCGAGAGGACCTGTCGTGGAACTGCTGCTGCCCCTGGCGTTCCTCGTGGTGCTGTACATGCTGCTCATCCGCCCGCAGCAGAAGCGCCAGAAGGAGCACCGTCAGCAGATCTCCAGCCTGGAGATCGGCGATGACGTGGTCACCGTCGGTGGTCTGCACGGCCGCGTCAAGGCGCTGACCGACGAGACCATGGACCTCGCCGTCGACGGCGAGAAACCGCCGACCGTGCTGCGCTTCCAGCGCTCGTCGCTGGCGCGCATCGTGCGCGACGACCCGGATCCGGACGACGAGTGAGCCGACTGCCCGAACCGCCGCACGCCGACGCCGATCCGGAGGGCCTGCTGCCCCGGATCGACGGACCGGTGCTGGGTCCGGACGCGGGCTGGGAGCCGGCCCCGGCCAGCTCCCCGTCGGCCATGACCGATCCGCTCAGTGCCATCCAGGGGTCGGCGGAGGCGGCACTGGTGCGCGGCGTGGACGCGGCCGCCGCCGTGCGTGAGGCCGAGCAGGTCGCGGTCGACGCCGAGCGGCGCACCGGCTCGCAGGTCGACATCCTGACCCGCCTGCAGCGCGACGAGGTCGTCAGTGCGTTCCTGAAGCTCTCGGACCAGTTCCTCGCCTCCCAGGGCTTCACCGAGCACGGCTTTCGCCACGCCAACCTCGTCGGGCGCATCGCCTACAACGTGCTCAGCCACCTCGGCGCCGACGAGGAACTGTGTGAGCTGGCCGCGGTCGGCGGCTACCTCCACGACGTCGGCAACGTGGTCACCCGGGCCAACCACGGGCTTTCGGGCGCCTGGATCGCGTACGACGCGCTCCGGCGGCTCGAGGTCGACCCCTACCGCATCGGGCTGGTGCTCTCCGCGGTCGGCAACCACGAGGAGCAGTACGGCTCGTCGATCGGACCGGTGGGCGCAGCGGTGATCCTGGCCGACAAGTCCGACGTGCACCGCAGCCGGGTGCGCAAGGGCGCGGATCCGATCAACGACATCCACGACCGAGTCAACGACGCGGTCACCTACTCCTTCCTGCGGGTTGACGCCGAGGCGGCGACCATCACCCTCGAGCTCGAACTCGACACCGAGCGCTCCACGGTCATCGAGTACTTCGAGATCTTCCTCGAGCGCATGATCATGTGCCGGCGGGCCGCCGGCACCCTCGGCTGCACCTTCCGCATCACCGCCAACGGTGTTCCCCTGGGCTGAGGTCGCTCGACCCGGACGCTCCCACGGCTGACTGCCCCGCTCCTGACTGCCCCGCTCCTGACTGCCCCGCTCCTGACTGCAAGGACCCGACGTGAACAAGCGCAGCCTCGTCACCACCTTGACGGTGGCGCTGCTGGTGGTGCTCACGGCCGCGACCTACCTCGGCCTGGGCAACTCCCCCAACCTCGGGCTCGACCTACAGGGTGGGATCAGCGCGGTCTACACCCCGCAGATGCCCGGCGACCAGCCGCTGCCCGACGACATCGACGACGTGCTCGACCAGACCGTCGAGGTCATCCGTGCCCGGGTCGACTCGCTGGGGGTCGCCGAGCCCGACATCAGCCGGGCCGGCACCGACGTGCTCGTGCAGTTGCCCGGTGTGCAGGAGGCCGACCGCCTGCGCGAGATCATCGGGACCACCGCCCAGCTGACCTTCCGCAAGGTCGAGGAGGTGCGCTTCCCCGGTGACCCAGGCTACGACGAGGGGCCCGACTGCAACGCCCCGGTCGACGAGCGTGAGGAGCTGCCCACCGACGAGGCCGGCATCCTGTGCGCCGCGGTCGACGAGACCGCCCCGGTCGATCCCGAGACCGGCGAGGTGCGGCCCGCCAAGTACGTGGTCGGCCCCGCCGACCTCACCGGTGACCGCATCGATGACGCGTTCGTGACCTTCACCGAGGTGGGGGAGTACGCCGTCGGGCTCGAGCTCGACTCGGCCGGCGCGGACGCCTTCGCCGAGGTCACCGCGGAGCTGGCCTGCTGGCGCGACGACTTCAACGACCCGCGGCAGGGACAGTTCGCGATCGTGCTCGACGGGGTGGTGGAGTCCGCGCCGTCGATGAACCCCGGGGTCGCCTGCGGGGTGGGCATCCGCGACGGTTCGGCGCAGATCACCGTGGGGCGGGCCGGGACCGAGCGCGACCAGGAGCAGGAGGCCCGCGACCTCGCCCTGGTGCTGCGCACCGGCGCCCTGCCCATCAGCCTCGAGCCCTCCACCTTCGAGACCGTTTCGGCGACACTGGGTGCCGAGTCGCTGCGCTCCGGGCTGCTGGCCGGCGCCATCGGGCTGCTGCTGGTGGGCATCTGGCTGGTGTTCTTCTACCGCTCGCTGGGGTTCGTGGCGCTGGCCGCGCTGCTGGTCTTCGGCGTGTCGATCATGGCGATCATCACCGCGCTCGGGGAGATCGGCTTCGCACTGACCCTGGCGGGGGTCGCCGGGCTGATCGTGGCGATCGGCATCACCGCGGACTCCTCGATCATCTTCTTCGAGCGCATCCGCGACGAGGTCAACCTCGGCAAGACCGTGCGAACCGCGACCAAGAAGGCGTTCGACTCCGCCTTCCGGACCAACCTGGCCGGCAACACCGTGACCCTGGCGGCCGCGCTGATCCTGTACTTCCTGGCGGTCGGCCCGGTGCGCGGCTTCGCGCTCACCCTCGGGATGGCCACCGTGCTCGACATCATCATCCTGTGGGCGTTCACCCGGCCGGTGGTCATGCTCATGGGCAACACCCGGCTGATCACGCGCAGGAGCGTGCGTGCCGCCGACACCGCGCCGGTGACCGCCGGTGCCGGGGCCACCGCCGCCGCACCGTCCGAACCGGCCCGCTCCGAGGGGGGACGCCGATGAAGACCCCGACCGTCGACTTCGTCGGGCGCACCCGGCAGTGGGTCATGATCTCCTCGGTGCTGGTGCTCGTGAGCCTCGGATCGCTGCTGATCGGTGGGCTCGACCTGTCGATCGACTTCGTCGGGGGGACCGCCTACCGCATGGAGCAGGTCCGACCCGACCTGACCTCCGGTGAGCTGCGCACGGCCGCCGAGGACGCCGGCGCCACCGACGTCACGGCCCAGGTGCAGACCGAGGGTGATGACGCCATCGGCGGGCTGGTGCGCACCGAGGCGTTCGAGCCGGGCGGTGAGGAGGATCTCGCGATCCGCGCGGCACTGCAGCAGGTGGCCGACACCGACGAGCTGACCGTGAGCTTCGTGGGACCGACCTGGGGTGAGCGCATCACCCGGCAGATGATCGAGGCGCTGATCGTCTTCCTCGTGGTGGTGATGATCTACATCTCCTTCCGCCTCGAGTTCAAGATGGCGATCGCGGCGGTGATCGCGCTGGTCCACGACGTGCTGATCACCATCGGGCTGTACGCCCTGGTCGGCTTCAACGTCTCGCCGTCCACGGTCATCGC
>SLLJ01000032.1 GCA_007134165.1 Nitriliruptoraceae bacterium
CGCTCGCCCACGCGAGGTACAGGCGGGCCCGGCGCTGCGAAGGGAAGACGTGGGTGCCAACGAACAGGTTTCGACGCCCCGCGATGTTGACTGGACGGCGCGGGGCAGCGCGACGCGGTCGCGACGATACCTGGGGTGGGACGCGACTGGGCGACCTACCCAACTGCGCTCCTTCGGACCAAGGACCGCAGCCACCAGGGCCGTCCGTTGCACGAACGGAGAAGAGCCCCGCCGGGGTTGCTGTCTCAGGCGTCTCCCCAGATGTTTCCGAACGCTCGACCTGGCTTCGAGGTAGGGACGGCGGCAAGAGCCGGGGCCGGGCCAGGCGGGGCGGGGCCGTAGGGACCCGCGAGCACGCGTTGGCGACCTCCGCCCTCCCTCATCGGCGCCGGGGGGCTTCCGAGGATGATCCGGGGCAGGACGGCGGGCGAATTGGTCAAGTGTTCATGCAACTGCGTCGACGTCGAAACCGGGGCTCCACCCGAGAGACACTAGGGCTGAGCAGCCTGTCAGCATGGACAACGAGATGGGAGCTGCCGGGGTACCGAGCGAGGACCCCGTGGACGGAGACGGCCCACGAGAGCCGGTCCCACGTGCCGACGCACCGGAGCCGGGGTTGCCCGCCGGTTCACCGACGGAGGGTGTCCAGCATCCGGCGCCTGATGGTTCCGATGACACCGACGGCAGCCGCGCGGCGACTCCCACCGTGACGCCCGACGAGCCCGTCGCCGACGGCTCAGCGGTCGTGAGCGAATCGCCAGCCGGCGGCGGCCTCGACCGCGCTCTGCGCCTGGTGGCGGTCGTCGGGCTGCTGTACGCCTTCCTCGCGGGGGTCTATCTGCTGTCGAGCGGCATCTCCGGCCTGGGTAGCGGGTTCGCGGACGCGCTGCTCGATCGGGTGGAGCACCCACTGGCGGGGCTCGCGGTCGGCATGCTGTTCACGGTGCTGGTGCAGTCATCGTCGGTGTCGACCGCGGCGGTCGTCGCGCTGGTCGGTACCGGGGTCGTGCCACTGTCGGTTGCGGTGCCCATGGTGATGGGCACCAATCTCGGTACCACGGTGACCAGCACGCTCGCTGCGCTCGGCAACATCGGCGACAAGCCGGCGTTCCGGCGCGGATTCGCGGCCGCGACGATGCACGACATGTTCAACCTGCTGGCGGTCGCGATCCTCTTCCCTCTGGAGCTCGCGACCGGCGTGCTGCAGCGTGCTGCGACCGGGCTGACCACGGTGCTGCCCGGCGGTGGCGAGGTCAGCCAGCCGGGACCCAGCCCGATCCGGACCGCGATCCGGGCTCCTGCCAACCTCGCTGCCGATCTGGTGGAGCGGCTGGGGGTCCAGGGAGCGTGGGCCGGCGTGCTGCTGCTGCTGCTCGGCCTGCTCGTGATCTTCGCCGCGCTCGCCAGCATCACCGGGCAGATGCGTGCTGCCGTCGGTGGCAACGTCGAACAGACGCTGAACCGGTCGCTCAGCCGCGGCGGCGGGATGCTCGCCCTGGCGGTCGGTGCCGGGGCCACGATCTCGGTGCAGTCATCGACCATCGTCACCGCGATGCTGGTCCCGATGGTCGCGTCGGGGATCCTGCTGCTGCCCAACGCCTTCCCGATCACGCTCGGCGCGAACGTCGGCACGACCGTCACCGGGCTGCTTGCATCCCTGGCGGTCGATCTCCCTGAAGGCCTGACGATCGCGCTCGTCCACTCCCTGTTCAACGTCACCGCCATCCTGCTGATCTACCCGGCCAAGGGGATCAGGCAGCTACCGCTGCGTGGCGCCGAGCTGCTGGCGGACGTCGCCGCGGAGCGGCCCTCCATCGTCGGGGCGTACGTCGTCGGTCTGTTCCTCGTGCTGCCAGCGCTGGTCGTGCTGCTGGCCGGATGAGACGCCGGCCCCCCGGTAGCGACTCATCAGACGTTGGCTTGCGATCCTGACCGTCCACAGCTCCCACGGTCGCGTGGTGGAGTCGGCCGGGGACCGTGTCCGCGGCTTCAGTCGTCGCGGGTTGCCGCTCGAGGATGGCTGGTTCGGGATCCCCAGGGCGGCAGCACGTGCGCGGCCGCAGGCCCGGGCGTGCCCACGGCCTCGTCTCGCGCCCCGCGCAGGATGCCGAGGTCGCGGACGACTCGCTCCACCCGGGGTCCGACGGCACCGATGGTCGCGCCGGTGACGGCACCCGCGGTGCCCAGCGTCCAGCCGATCGCTCCCAGGGGGCGACACCCTGCGGCACCGCTCACGCCGGGGAGCTGCACGATGGCGGCCAGAGCGGCGGCCGATCCGGCGCTGGCGAGCCACACCCGGCCGTCAAGCGGGCGGGCCGCGATGGTCTGCAGCAGTTGGGCACCGACCAGCGCCACCAGGCCGGTGGTGGCGGCGTGGTCGGTGGTGCCGGTCAGCCGTGCGGGGAGGTAGGCCACGGCCGCGCCGGTGCCAGTTCCGATCGCGCGCCAGGCGACCGCCTGGTTGAGGACCGTGCCGAGGGAGGCTTCGGGGCCCTCGCGGAGCAGGCTGTCGATGCTGGCGCCGTCGGGTCGGGACATCGCGATGACCGTGGCGGGGAGCACGTCGGTGAGCAGGTTGACGAGCAGCAGCTGCTTGGCGTCCAGCGGGGACCGGCCGGTGATGAGGCTGCCCGTCACGGTGAAGGCGATCTCACCGAGGTTGCCGCCGACCAGTACGGCGACCGCGTCGCGGACCGAGGCCCACAGGCCGCGCCCCTCCGCGATCGCGTCGGCGAGGGTCTCCATGCGCTCGTCGGTCACGACCAGGTCCGCGGCCTGGCGGGCGGCCGCGGTCGCGCGTGGCCCCAGTGCGATACCGACCTCGGCCAGCTGGATGGCGGCCACGTCGTTGGCGCCGTCGCCGGTCATGGCGACCACCGAACCATGTCGCTGGTAGGCGCGGACCAGGTCCGCCTTGTGCTCAGGGGTCGCGCGGGCGATCACCGTGACGTCGGCCAGCGCCTCGGCGAGGTCCTCCTCACCCAACGCCAGGAGGTCCGAAGCGGTGAGGGCCCGCCCCTCATCGAGTCCGACGTCGCGAGCCACCGCGCACGCGGTCGCGGTGTGGTCGCCGGTCACCATGACCACGCTGAGCCCCGCCGCACGCAGCCGCGCCACCGCTTCGGCGGCACTCGCCCGGGCCGGGTCGCGCAGGCCGAGGAAGCCCAGCAAGGTCAGATCCTCGACGCCGTCGTCGTCGAGATCGGTCCGGCCCGGCGCTTCGCGCTCGGCGATGGCGAGCACCCGCAGGCCACCCGCGGCCAGTCCAGCCGCGTGTTCCAGCAGCCGGTCACGGTCCGGCTCGTGCAGCAGGCGCCGCCGGCTGCCCACCTGCCAGCGCTCGCAACGGTCAAGTACCACCTCGGGCGCACCCTTGACGCTGATCACCGGTCCGCGGCTGGTCTGTGCGAGGACTGCGTGGTAGCCGCGTCCCGGGGCGAAGTGCAGGTCGTCCAACACCTCGAAGCGGCCACTGCCCTGCCGCCGTACCCCGGCCGCACCGGTGCCGTCGGCGACCGCGCCGTCGGTTGCGTGGGCGAAGGGCTCGCCGTCGCGGACCGGAGTCGAGCGTCGGGCGGCGAGCAGCACGCGCCGGTGCCGTTCGTCGAGCTCGTCCACCGGTACGGCCGTGCGGCCGTCGGACACCTCGGTGAGGCGGAGCGAGCCGTCGGTGAGGGTGCCGGTCTTGTCGACGCACAGCACGTCGACCCGGCCAAGCGCCTCGATCGTGCTGACGTTGCGCGCCACGATCCCCGACGTTGACAGGCGTCGCGCAGCGGCCTGCTGCCCCATCGATGCCAGCAGCGGCAGGCCCTCCGGGATCGCGGCCACGGCCAGGGTGACCGCTGCTCCGGCCACCTCCTGGAGCGGGACGCGCCGCAGCAGCCCCGAGGCCAGCACCACCGCGCTGCTCGCGGCAGCCGCCGGGATCGTCACCTCGGTGAGCTCCTCGAGCCGTCGGTCGACCCCGGTGGCGGGGGGGAGTTCGCCCGCGCGCAGCACCGCCCGGCCGGCCTCGGTCTGCCCGCCGGTGGCGACGACGACGGCGGTGCCCCGACCGGCGAGCACGGTCGTGCCGGCGAACAGCATCGAGGTCCGCTCCGACACCTCAGCGTCCCGGGGGCAGGGGGTGGCTGCCTTGACGACCGGGACCGACTCCCCGGTCAGGGTGGCCTCGTCCACCTCGAGGTCGCGGCACGCCAGCCAGCGGCAGTCCGCCACCGCGGTGTCGCCCGCAGCGACCTCGACGATGTCTCCCGGGACCACCTCCTCGATGGGGACCGACCGCACCGAGCCGCCACGTCGGACCCGCACCGGGCTCTCGTTTCCGTCCTCGAGCCGATCGACGGCCACGTCGGCCCGCAGGCGCTGCCCCGCCCCGAGCGCCGCGTTCAGCCCCAGCACCAGGCTCACCAGGCCGGCATCCGCGGCGGACCCGGTCACCAGCGACAGCCCGGCGCCTGCCAAGAGAACCGGGGTCAGCGGGTTGGCGAGCTCCTCGACGATCGCCCGCCGCAGCCGCTCCGGTACCCACGGGGTCACCTCGTGTGGTGTCAGCCGGGCCGCCGCCACCTCGTCGGACAGGCCCTCGGGCCGACTGCCCAGCTGCCGCAGGACCTCGTGTGCGTCTATGGCGTGCCACGCGGCGATCGTCGGCCGAAGGGGGACGTGGTGCTGCTCGACCGCACGAGCGGCCCTGCGGCCGTTCACGATCGCGGCGAGCGCCGCGGCATCGACGGCACGTGCCGCGAGGACGGGAGCCTCGGCAGGGCGTCGTCCGATCACCGAGGCCGCGCCGATCACCGCACCGGCGAACGCCAGCCGGACCGCCTGCCGGGTGTGGTCGCGAGCCGCGTCACCTGCCGCTATCAGCCACGCCACCTCCTCGAGCCCTCCATGGGCGATCAGATGGGCCCCGTGGGGCACCGATCGACCGGGCTGGGGCAGACCGACCAGCACGTCCGCCGGACCCAGGCTCGCGGCGGCGTCGCCCACCACCGCCAGCACACCATGCCCCTCGGCCTGCAACGCACCGATGGTGGCCGGCAGGCCGGTGTGCGTGGGGATGATCCGGTCGAGTGTGAGGCCGACGCCGGCCAGCCACCGGCCGGATGCCACCGTCTCCAGCCCGACGCCGGCCGCCCGCTCGAGCACCTCCCGACCCGGTCCCCCGACGCGGTAGGGGCGCACCGGCCGCCCCGACCTCGTGACCTCGAGCAGCAGACGCCCGTCGATCACCAGCGTGTCCACCCGGTCGAGCCGCCGCAGCGCCTGCCGGTCCATCACCAGCACGCCGCGCCGTGCGGCCAGCCGCGACAGCTCCGCGGCGAACGCGTCCCGACCGAGACGCGCGGCCTTCGGGGCAGCGTCGACCAGCGGTGCCATCGCCGCCCCGAGGTCGCCGGAGGTGACCAGGCTCGAGGTGAACGCGGCCAGGGATGCCTCCAACGACCGTGCGGCGTACCGCTCGAGGGTGTCGACGACCGGTTCGTCGCCGCGGGGCGCGGCGGCGCCACAGGCCACGTCGCAGGCCGGCGGATCCGCGAACAGCTCACGCTCACGCTCACGCCAGACGCGACGCCGGGAGCGGTGCTCACCGACCAGCAGGCTGCGGTGGGCGACATCGACCAGCTGCCCGGTCATCCGCTGCGCGAAGCCCTGCAGCACGGCGTTGCCGACACCCAGCACCAGATCGCTGGCGTGCGACCCCAGCCGACGGTCGACCTGCTCACGCAGCTGCGGTGTGCTGTCCACCAACGACGCCAGCCGGGACAGATCGACCGCCAGGGTCATCGGACGGACCCCAGCCGCGCGACCGGCCACGGCGCCTGCGAAGCTGGCCAGGTCGGTCCCGATCTCCGTGAGCAGCCGAACCAGCGGCTCCACATCCGCCGGATGGCTCGCACGGTCCCGCGGGAACCAGTCCGCCAGTCCCAGCCGCTGCTCGACCTCCTCGACCACCGCCACCAGTTCCCCGGTCGTGGCCCACAGCTCATCGTGGGCGATGACGACCCGAGGCGGGCGGACCTGCAACCCCGCCCACGCGACCCCCGGATGGTCCTGCAGCGCCGCCAGCACCTCGCGCTCGAACACCGGCAGCAGGGTGCAGGGCACCTCACGGTGCTCGATGTGTGAGCGCCCGTCACCCGACCAGGTCTGCCGCCGTCGGCCCAGCAGCGACGCCAACCGACCCTGGCCGCCCGAACCGGGGGCTCCCACGCTCATCCGCCTCCCGTCCTACGGCACGGCGCTCCCGTGCCGTGGGCCTGCCCGGCGCCTGACGGGCATCAGGTCGCCTGTCCTGCCTGCGCCGCCGGCTGTCCGAGACTGCTGCGGGTCCGGCTCGAGCAGCCTGGCGGGTGTCGACGAACGATCCTCCGGCGATGTCCGCGCCAGGCTCATGCGTTCAGGGTGAGGCTGGCCAGCCGGGTTCCCCACGCGCGGGCCCGGTCGTGTTCGCCGTCGACGAGGGCGCCCCTGCCGTCGGCGGAGTAGAAGTGCTCCGGATCCGTGGCCAGTCGGGCACCGGCCCTGCGCAGCCGCTTGGCGATCGTGCGGGCGCTTCGGTCGAAGGTGTCCAGGATCTTCGGGCTCGCCATGCGGGTGTCCCACACGGCCACGGGCTGGCCCGGACGGGACAGCCGCAGCTCGTCGAGCCACTCCCGCAGCCCCCGTTGGGCGGGAGCGCGCGCGCCCTGCTCGCCGGCCGCTTCGGTGCGGGTCTCGGGCCGAGGCAGCCCGGCCTTGTGGTTGGGGCCACCGACCACGAGCAGGTCGACCTGGTCGTCGATGGTCGCGGCGGCGGTCTCGGCGTCGACCAGGGTGACCGTGGCGGCGTCACCCATCCCGGCGGCGATGGCCTCGGCGATGGTGCGGTTGGTGCCGAACACCGACTCGTACACGATGAGCGTGCGCATGGCAGGCGACTCCTCCACGATGGCCGGGTGCTCTCGCAGGTGGGCCAGCGCGGGGGGTGGCTCGGGACCCGGCGGCTGCGCACCGAACCTGCCCTGACAGCATCCACCCGGCCACCTCGTGGGCTGTAGGGGCGAACGGCCGTGCCCCGCAGAACGATGGACGACGGTTTCGTGAGCGGAGAGTGAATCTCAGGTGTCGCCGGAGTGACGGGCGGGGCGCCGCCGCACCCGGGTCGGTCGAACGGCCACCTGTCTGTCGCGCGGAACGCCCGTTCCGGGCCGTCTCGAGCCGTCAGCCCCTGGCCTCGGAACGGGCCAGTTGGTACGAGCGTGTCGTCGGTCCGCGGCGCGTGCTTGGTCGCGGTGCGGGAGTGCCCATGGTCGAGGCGTTCGGCGTTGTCGTGGCGCTGGTGCTGCTCATCGGCGCCGTGCTGCTGCTGGTGCCGCTGCGGTGGCCGGCCGGGTCCTGGCTGCTGGCACCGAAGCTGCTGATCGCCGCGCTGGTGCCTGGCGTGGGCGCGCTCGCCAGCGTCCTCGCGGTGGTCGGCGTCGTGGCCGGGATGCCCCTCCTCGGCGTGTTGGCGGGGGTCACCGCGGTGGTCGCCGGAGTGGTCTGGGCCCGGGTCGCGGCTGCCCGGTCCGTGGGGCCGGGCGGTGCCGGGGGGCAGGCGCTGGTGGCACCCCGTCAG
>SLLJ01000203.1 GCA_007134165.1 Nitriliruptoraceae bacterium
CCGACCGCGGCGGCGTACCGGGCTGGATCCAGTCAGCCGAGCTCCCCGAGCGGAAGCTCCGCGAGCATCGCCGCCAGGTTCGTCGCCGTTGCCGGGCTGGCCAAGACCTCCAACGCAGCATCGGGTCGACCAACCTCGAGATAGCGCGTGGCCGCGGAGCGGGCGAGCGTCGGCTCCGGCGACGTCGCCTGCAGGACGTCACGGATCCCGATGCGCAGGGCGATCAACCCGTGGTCGACCTCCCGGAGCGGGAGGCCGAGGTTCCGTAGCTCATCCACCCCGTCCGAGACCCCGAGCTGCTGACAGAGCGCGTCGTCGAAGGCCGGGAGGCCGGAGAGCCGGACGACGGCATCCTGAAAGCGCCGCGTCGGTGCTGCCGCGACCAGCATCTCGAGCTGCGATCGAACAGCTGACGGCGCGACGAGGTACCGCCTAACCAGTTGGTTCCACGTGTCATCGTCCGTGATCGTGGCCGACCGGAGCTCACGAGCCACTCCATCGAGAACCACCGGCCATCGCGCAAAGCGTTCCGCCAGCAGGTGGAGCTCGCCGGCGCGTAACCGGGCGGTGACGAGCCCACCGAGGACCTCCTCGAGCTCATCGTCGGTGAACTCGAGCTCCGAGGCGCGGACCAGTCGGCCACGTCGGTCCTCGATGGCCGACAGGATCGGGGGCGGCAACCGCCGTCCGGCGACCGCCACACGGCTCGGTGACGACCACGTACCCACCAGATCTGCGATAGCCACGGTGAGTGCCGGCGTAGCCACCTCGACGTTGTCGATCGTCAACAGCATCCCGCCGCCGGACGAGCTGCCGGACCCGGTGAAATCGTGGGACAGGTCGCGTAACCGGCTGGCGTCCACGATCCGGGCATCGAGGTGGAGCTTCGGGCCGTCGTGTTCGGCATGAGCGGCACGTAACGCCATCGACTTGCCGGTGCCTGCATGGCCGAGGAGCCCGGTCAGGGCAGCTGTCGTGATCGCCTGTACCACCCGTGCCCGGGTGGCTGGTGCGACCATCTGTGCCCCCGAACTGCGAACTCGTCGGCCGAACGCGAGGCCATGCGCCTGGCGACCCCCGGCCGGACCCTACAGGTCCGGGCCGGTCCGGCGTCGAGGTGGGGTCACCTGATCGGACGGCATGGCGTGCGCCCGCGGCGGTCGTTGACACGGTGGTGACACGCCTGCCGAACAGACTGCGGCAACCGCGCAACGCCCGGACGCGACCCTGGCGCCGCACCGCCAGCCGGTCGCGTCGGGCACCGACCTGATGACGCCGAAGAGGCGCCGTGCTGCTCGAACTGGTGCAGGGCTGGTTCGACGCCTGCGTCGGATGTGCCCCCAACGGACCGTCCGTCCCGACCACCGTGACGGGGACCGCCGGCTCGTCCGCGCCGCCATCGCCTCCTGCCGAGCAGCCATCGCAGCGCCCGAGTCGACGCGATCGCGACCCGTCGGATCCGCCGGAGCCCACGGACCCTCCCGATCGCACCCGGACGACCGACCATCCGACCGAGCGGGAGCTGTACGAGGACGTTGCCACCGACGTCGTGCTCGACGTCGCCGACAACACCCCGGGACGGTTCCGTGTCCCCCGCCTCCGTCTTCCGGTGTTCGGCAAACTGTTCGACGCAGCACCGGTACTCGCCGATGGGATCGTCACGGTGACGCAGGCGGATTCCATGGGGTCGACCCGACGTGGCGGCGACGGCGGCCCGACGCCGATGGAGGAAGCCCTCGCGCACCAGGACCGCACGAACGATCGCGCCGACACCCGGTCCGGGGAGCCCTCGGACGGCACGGAAGCCACCCGGACCCGCGAGTGGCAGACCGCCGAGGAGCGTCGGGCGGCGATCCCTGACTCGCAGGAGGAGGCCGACACCAACCAGGAGATCAAGCGGCAGATGGACCGCCACGGTGGTCGTCCCGACCTGGATGACTTCCGATGAGACTACTGTCGGGCCGCCCGGAACTCCCGCCACCGGCGGAGGGTTCGATGCTCGCCTGGTGGGTTCCTGCTGCGCCGCTCGAGGTCCTCTCCCTCCTGGCGTTCCTGCTCGGGTTGCTGTCGCTGGCGGTGGCGACCTACGGCTGGACCCAGCTCGGCCCCACCCGGCTTCGTCGCCGCCAACTACGGATAGCACCTCTACAGCCTCGTGTGGCTGCTCCTCGTCACGCTCCCGTTGCGAACGGTCGGTACCCGGCGGCTGGTCAGTGCGTTCCTGATCGGGGTGTTCCCGGTCACCGGGGCGATCGTCTGGCTGGGCATCCCGATGTTCGCGATCTTCGGGCAACGAGACCTGACCCGTGCGATCGGCACACCGCTCCTCGAGGAGTCCATCAAGGCCGCCGCGCTGACCCTCATCGCCTGGCTGTGGTGGCGACGGCGCGGCCAGGAGCCGGCGGTGATCGACCTCGCCCTGCTCGGCATGGCGATGGGAGCGGGGCTGATGATCCACGAGGACGCGCTTCATCTGCGTCAGATCGCGAGTCCTGACGGGTTCTTCGGCCCCCTCTTCCCCTTCTTCCTGGATCAACCCGTCGGTCGGTTCCGCTTCCTGATCGCGCAGGCTGGCTGGGGCGCAGTACTCGGTGTCGATGTCGGCCTCGCCCGACTGGCGCGCCATCAGCCGGGCGCACCCATCCTGATCGTGATCGCGGCGACGGCGCTGACGACCCTTGACCACGCCATCTACAACGCCGACGCGCGCTGGGTCTCGGGTATCCAGGCCACCGTTCAGGATGTTCGTCTGGGCGGTTGGGTGCTCATCCTCGCGCTGCTCTCCGCCGCGGTCATCGACGTCGTCCGGCGTCAGCGGGCACCGGTCCGTACCCCGGTCGGCTTCGGGACCCTGCGACGGGTCTGGAGCGGGCACGCGGGCACCACCGTGCGACTCCTGGCCCTGGTCGCGTGTGGCCGCCTCCACCGTGCCCAACTCGGCCGGGCCTACGCCCGGGCGGACGACCCGACGCTCAAGGACGGCCCGGACGCAGCGGACGTGCGCATCTGGCGCCGGCGGGCCGCGCTGCGGGTCGTCCCCCGGGGCGCGGTCGAGTAGCGGGCTGGCGCGTCCCCGCCGTCCGCGCGTGCAGCACGGCGTGACACGCCGATGACACGGCAGCCAGGCATCGTGTCGCCGTCCTCGGCGTCGCAGGTGCCTGCGACGCTCCACGATCTGATCGACGAAGGTTCTCCGATGACGAGCGCTCACCGCTGGTACCTCCACCGCCTCGCGGCACTGCTCCTCGCCATGCTGGTGACAGCCTGCGGGGGCGGCAACGACGGGGATGCGGCCCGCATCATCCCCACCGACGCGGAGGGCAACGTCACTAGCGACAGTCGTGACGGCGATGAAGCGTCCGGCACCGAGACCGACGCCGCCGCCAGTGAGGATTCGGATGGTGGAGACACCGAGCCAGAAACCAACGGCGATGCGCTGGCGACCGACCAGGCGGAGCCCGTTGGCGGCCAGGTTGCCGTCGACGGCGACCTGATGATCGCGGAGTCGGTGACCTGCACAGCCATGGGCCCACCCGGTGGCGGAGACATCGAGCTCGTAACCGAAGACGGGACACTGATGGTCACCCTGGCGGGAGCGACGGAGGACTCCTACATCGTCAGCTGGACCCCAGGGACCTTCGGGGTCGACACCACGCGCTCGTTCTCCCTCGACTTCAACGAGGACCGCTCAGCCCTGGCGGCCGGTGTCCAGTCCTTCGACATCGAGTCTGGCACCGCCGGCGCGCTCGTCATCCCTCCCTCAAGTGACGAAGCGGTCGCCGAGCAGCCGGACGGCGTCGAGGTGCAGTGGAACGGTCGCTGCTCCGCCTGACGGTCGACGTCGTCATCGGTACGGCCGCAACGTGCCTGCCTCGATGTTGCGACCTCTCACCGGGTAGGCGCGAGTGCCTCGATCGTTTTCGGCCTCGAGCCCGCGATCGCCCGGCCGCGCCGCCCAGGCGGCTGTCAGAGCGCGCTGTCGATACAGCAGCCCTCGGTCAAGGACCGTGGGCTACGGGGGGTGGGGCGTGCAGGAATCGAACCTGCGACCTCTTGCGTGTCGACCAGCGACGAGAGATCCAGCCACGTCCACCTCCGTCCACGAAAACCGCTCTGAACAGGGCGATGCTCCACCGACGTCCAGCACCGTCCATCCCGATCCGGACGAGTTGGCTGTCAACCGAGCTGTCAGGACTGGCTGCGGCGGGGCACAACCTCTCTGCGCTCACCGATGGTCAGGCGCTTCGAGGAGGGAAGTTCGACTTGCAAGGCCGGAACCTGTCCGATGCAGGTTGGCGCCGTTCAGCCGACACTCCCGCGGGGCACGACCCACTCGGTTCGCTGTCCCGTAACCTCGGTGATGAGATCGAAGTCGTGGTCGTAGTGAAGGACGATCAGTTGCTCGATGTCGGCGATCGCTGCGAGGATGAGGTCGGGGATGCTGACCCCACGGTGCTGGCCGCGGCGGACGAGCTGCGCCTGCAGTTCGCGGGCTCGCTGCTCTGCACGAACCGGTGTTGCGACTGGGAGGAGATGGTCCAGGATGTCGTCTCGGGTCGAGGTGTAGTCGCGCGTCGATCGTGCTGAGAAGCCAACCTCGAGTTCGGTCACGAGCGCTACGCCGACCTGCCCAGCACGAATGCGCGGGAGGACCACCTCAGCAACCGGGTCGTCATCGAGTCGGACCAGGACCGACTTGTCGATCAGCCAGCGCGCTGGTGTCACCGCCACGCTTCGCTCATGACATCGTCGTCAGCAAGATCCTTGGTTGCGGCCGCGAAGCGCTTGAGCGCGTCGCGATCGACGTGCTGGCGACGCTCGGCAGCGCGAATGGTCTCGTTCAGCGCGGCGTTGACGGTGTCCTTGATCGTGTCGGTGCCCAGGACCAGCTTGGCACGGTCGAGCGTGCCATCGTCGATGTCCACCAACCGCTTCGTCACCGCACACCCCTCCGTATATCCCAGCGACGAGAGGATATATCGGGTGGTTGCGTCTGTACAGCGACGCTGGTTGATCCGTCGCTGCCGCTCGGGCGGACGCCACCGACGAGTTGGCTGTCAGAACGAGCTGTCAACGAAGCAGCCCCCAGTCGAGAACTGGGGTCTACGAGGGTGGGGCGTGCAGGAATCGAACCTGCGACCTCTTGCGTGTCGAGCAAGCGCTCTAGCCAACTGAGCTAACGCCCCGAGGCGCGGCCGCAAAGCCTACCGGCTTCCGCCACGCCGTGCGAACCCGCCGCTGGTCCCGCCGCTGGTCCCACCGCGCAGCCCGGCACCAGTCCCGCTGCGGCGCCCACCCAAGCCTGCGGCGCCACCCACCGGCGCGCCGACTTCGCCCCACCGCCGCACCCAACACCGCGCCCTTCTCACCCTTCCCGACGTCGACTCACCCCGCCCGCCACGCCCGACACGGCCGCCCAGCGCTCGCCGGCAGCCACGCCCGCAAAAGCACCCCTGCCCCGACCCGGTCCCCGACCCACACCCGCCCGCCGTGCAGCAGCACCACTCGCCGCACCTCGGCCAGCCCGATGCCCAGCCACCAACCTGCGCCGCCTCGGAGTCGCCTCGTCGGAACGGCATGAGGATCCGCTCGGGCGACTCGGACAGCACGTCCGGCCCGGCGTCCTCCACCGCGACCAGCACGCCGTCGTGCTGCACCAGCCGCCGGACCCACTCCTCGGTGTCCCCCGACGTGCGGCGCGGCGCCGGGCCTAGCAGGTCGACCAGCGTCCGTTCGATCGTGACCACCTCGACGTCCAGCCCGAACAATTCGAGGTCGCAGGCCAGCCACCGCGGCCGACCGGCTCGCCCGGTTGCAGGAGGCGAGCCAAGGTCGCAGCTGCGCCAGCCCGACGTCATCCAGATCGTGGCCGATTGCACGCCGAACCAGGTCTCGCGGGTCGTGCCGCGGTAGCCAGCCTGCGCCTGGTTCACGTCGCGGATGCGTCGGTGGTCCCGGCGGCAGCGACGCAGGCGCTGCTCGGTCCTGCTCGAGCTCCCGACCCCCTACGTTGGGTGCTGAAGCGGACGGTACGCCGGGCAACACCTCCCGGCGATGCGGGTCGGGGAACCCGGCGCGCACCCCCCGGTAGGGTCTGCCATGCCGCTCGGGAGCCCCGCTGCGAGGGAGGTGAGACCATGATCCAGCTGCTGGAGGTCCGCCACCGGGGCGCTCTCCCACCCGGCACTCCACTCCGCTGGGTGCGCCGTCCGAGGCCGAGCCGGACGCTGCAGGTGCTGGCCGCCCTGCTGCTATCCGCTTCCCTCCTGCTGACGGCGTGCCGGGACGAACTGGATGCGCTCGACGACGCCGCGCCGGCCGACGACTTCATCATCCTGGAGGCGCCCCCCGCCGACTCGGATCCCGAGCCGTCCCCGGAGCCTGATGGACCCGACGACACGGACGACGACGTGGAAGCCGACGCCGACGTGTCCGGACCCGACCCGCAGACCGTGGAGTTGGCCTGCGATGCCGTCACCGGCCTAGCCGCGCTCGACACCCCCGGCGACGCCGAACACCGTGGGCACCCCGAGCTGTCCGAGCTACTCGACACGTTGCTGGGTTGGAGGGCGCTGCTGGAGGTCACCTACCCCGACGCCGCAACCACCGGCGAGGTCGTCGTGGCCCGCCGCGAAGCGCTGGTCGACGTCATCGAACTGCTCGAGGCCCTGGATCCGGACGCGCGGTCCTTCACCGACCTCGAACTGACGACCTTCGGGCGGCTCTACGACCGGGCGAGCTCGCTGATCGCGGTCGAGGACGGTGTCGGCGGGTGGGTGGACCTGGTGGGCGAGCCACTGGTCGACGACCCCGATCCGCTCATCGAGGCCGGCTGCGACGCCGACGAGGTCATGGCCGTGGTCCGGCGTGACGCCGCTGACCTCACCGGACTCCAGTGGCCGCGGGGTGCGTTCGCTACGGATCCCAACGCGGTTCCCTTCCACGACGCACTCGGGATCGGCGAGGCGTCCATGGACCCCGACTCGACCGATCCCCGGGCGCGTGTGTGCCCGGTCCCGGCGTGGTCACCGACCACCGAGCTGATCTCTCTCGATGTCGATCAGTGGGGGGTTGCCGCCACCTGCGACGATGCCCACGGCGTGGTCGTGACCATGAGCGCCAACCCGTCATTCATCCGCGACCAACTCGGCGAAGACGCGCTACTGCTCGACACGGTGGTGGTGGCCGCCGACGAGCAGTCGGTCGCGGTGCGCCACCTCGACAAGCCGGTATGGCTGGTGGCTCAGGGGCCCGACAACATCGAGGTGCCGCTCGACGTGCTCGTGGCCGCCGTGCAGGGTGGGGGCTAACTCGACAGGACGCCAGGGCATCGCATCACCGGAGCGGGCCCGCCTGACGCCGCCGTGGGCAGCGTTGGTTCCTGCCGCGTACAACTGCCTCGTTGGGCAACCGCCGTTGCTCGGCGAACGCCGGGTGCCGCTGATCGAGCAGCAGGCCTTCGTCGGCGAACCGCGTCTGCTCTGCCGCGGCTGGGGCGCAATCACTGACCGGCGCGAACTGGTCGTGCTCGCGACGACGGGACCCCTCCTGCACCGCCAG
>SLLJ01000312.1 GCA_007134165.1 Nitriliruptoraceae bacterium
ATCCTCGAGCCCGCCGGGCCGTTCCAACCCGCCGGGACCCTCGAGGTCGTCAGACCGCTCGTCCTCGCTCATCCGGCCTCGAACGGGCCCACCGTCAGGGTGGCGTGCCCGAACCCCCAACCCGCGAAGGGCGAGAACGGCAAGAGCACAGCGGTGAACGGCTCGTAGCGGTCGAGCAGCGTGTCGCCACCGGGGCTGAACAGCAACAACGCGGTGCCACGCGCCGCCACGGGACAGATCCTCTCTTCGGGGAACAGGCCGGACCGGATAGGGTCCGACGACGAGTCACGGTACGACACGACCGGCTCCCGTGCTGCCAGCGGAAACAACGGTCCGAGGTCCCCTTGCGTCTGGCGGCTGAACGACGATGATGGAGGACAAGCGCACAGATCGAGGTCGCCCGTGAACCAGCCCTTCTGCCCCCGGTGCGGCGCCGGACTCGTCCCAGGCGCGGGGTCGTGCGGCACCTGCGGCACCGCGGTGACCTCCAACGCCTCCGGCCAGCCGTACCCGTCCACGCAGCCGACACCGCCGGGCGCAGGAGTTCCCCCACCCCCCGGTGCCGTACCGCCACCCCCGGCCGCTCCGGGTGGTGGGTACGGCGGCTACGGTGGTGCGACCGGCCTGCCGCTGGCGGCGTCGGGGTCCGGCGGCGGGAAGGGCCCGCTGATCGCGGTGATCGCCGCGCTGGTGCTCATCGTCGGTGGCGGGATCGGTCTGGCCGTCTGGCTGCTGTCGGGCAGCGACCCCGAGATGGCGCTCGACGAGTTGTACCTCGAACCGGCTGGTGACCCCGGCATCGATCCGTTCACCACCTCGGTGGCGCAGACCGAACCGCTCGCGGAGGTGCGACCGCTACCCGTGCAACACGCTCCACCCGAGGAGCGCGACGGCGCCGAAGACGCCGGGGGTCGCCCGATCACACGGGTCACCGGGGTGGAGGCGACCCGCAACGGCCTGTACGGCGGCACCCGCGACCGCGGCTCGTGCGACGTCGAGGCGCTGATCACGTTCCTCGACCAGAACGACGACAAGGCGGCCGCCTTCGCCCGGGTGCAGAACATCGACCCTCAGGATCTGCCTGGTTACCTGCGGGGGCTCACCGCGGTGGTGCTGCGCACCGACACCCTGGTCGTCAACCACGGTTTCCGTGACGGGCGGGCCACCCCCCGGCAGGCGGTCCTGCAGGCCGGCACCGCGGTGCTCGTGGACCGTTTCGGCATCCCACGGGTCAAGTGCGAGTGCGGAAACCCCTTGTTGCCGCCCCGCGCACCGGACGCGCAGCCGACCCTGTCGGGCAGCCGCTGGGCCACCTTCGACATCACCCAGATCGTGACCATCGTCAACGTGCAGGAGGTCACGATCAACGAGTTCGTCCTCATCGACGTCATCACCGGCGAGGGCTTCAAGCGCCAGCCCGGGTCACCGTCGGACGGACCGGTCGACACCGACATCGAGGACCTCGAGGCGTTGTGCGCGCAGGATCGGCGCTTCTGCGACGAACTGCCCGAGCCCGACCCGCCAGCCGAGGACGTCGACGACGGCCTCGAGGTCCCCGACGACGTCGTGATCGGCAGCGGGGACGTGCAGGTCACCCTGGTCTGGACCGGCGGCGAGGATCTCGACCTGCACGTCGTCGACCCCGCCGGCGACGAGATCTATTACGGCAACCGGCGCTCGGCCAGTGGCGGCGAGCTCGACCGTGATCAGATCCCGAGTTGCGGCGACACCGGCACCCACGTGGAGAACGTCTTCTGGCCGGAGGGCGGTGCGCCGTCCGGAGAGTACGAGACCTGGGTCAACGTGTTCCGCAGCTGCGACGCGCCGTCCACCTTCCGGCTCGAGGTGCTCGTCGGAGGCGTCGTCGTGGACTCCATCAGCGGGACCACCACCTTCGATCGCTCGGAGAGCATCCGCTTCGTCGTCGACTGAGCGGCAACACGGCACCGCCGGTCCCCTCGTATCCGGCCGGCGGCGCCCCGGGGCTCAGCCGGCCGGCTGCAGCGAGCGGGTGGCGACGATGTCGACGCCGGTGCCGGCCACGTCGGACAGCACGACCTGGCCGCGCTGCACCGGCGCCTCGACGCACACTCCGCGCAGCGCCTCGGCAACCTCGACCAGCCGGTCGCGCGGCACGGCCTCGGCGCTGCGCACCGGCAGCCGGGCCACCTGCGCACCCCGCACCCAGACGGTGGTCGACAGCGGGCGCCGCGGATCCAGGTACTCCTGACGTCCGTAGCGCTCGCCACGTTTGCAGGTGTGCCCGCGAACCTCGATGACGTCGCCGTCGACGGCGTCGACCTCGAGGCGGCAGCCCAACGGACAGCCCGTGCACAGGTAGACGGCGGTCTCGGCCTGCGCGCCGGCCATCAGCGCTCACCTCCCTTGGCATCCCTGTCGGCATCGAAGGGCACGGCGTCGACCCGCAGCGCATCACCCGTGAAGCCCTCGAGCAGGTGCGGCCCGACCTTGAGGGTGATCATCTCGGCGGGCACGGCCGCCTTGAGCTTGCGCCGGTGCACCTGCCCGAGCCGCAGCTGGGTGTCACCGTAGATCGGCTCGCGGACGCGGAACGACACGGTCTGGTTGTGGTCGCTGGAGATCGTGTGGGGCACCACGTAGCCGACGTTGTCGCCGGGCAGCAGGCGGATGTCCTCGAGCGGGCGCATCCGACCGGTGCTCAGCGCGCCGGCCGCCTCTCCGGCGACCCGGGCCTCCTGGCTGACCCAGTCGGCAAGGTCGTTGACGTGCACGACGTTGCCGGCGGCGAACACCCCCGGCAGAGAGGTCTCCATGGTGGAGCTGACCATCGGCCCACCAGTCAGCGGATCCATGCGCATACCGAGGTCACGGGCGAGCTCGGCGTCGGGGATCAGGCCGATCGACAGCAGCAGGGTGTCGCAGTCCACGTCCCAGGCGCGGTCCATCAGCGGCTGCCGCTCGTCATCGACGGGAGCGACGGTGAGTCGTTCGAGCCGATCGCGGCCGTGGATGCCGACCACCGTGGTCGACAGATGCAGCGGAATGTCGAAGTCCTCGAGGCACTGCACGATGTTGCGTCCGAGCCCGCTGGGGTGGGCGAGTAACTCGAAGACCCCGACCACCTCGACGCCCTCGAGGGTGAGCCGGCGCGCCATGATCAGCCCGATGTCGCCCGAGCCGAGGATGACCGCCCGACGTCCCGGCAGGTAGCCCTCGAGGTTGACCATCTTCTGTGCGAGCCCCGCGGTCATCACGCCCGACGGGCGGTCCCCGGGGATGTGGATCGCGCCCCGGGTGCGCTCGCGCGCCCCCATCGCGAGCACGACCGCCCCGGCATCGACGGTGGTGACCCCGACCGATGGCGACATCAGCTTGACCCGACGGTCGGTGGTGACGTCCATCACGAACGCGTCGGTGAGCACGTCCACCTCGTGGTCGAGCACCTGCTCGAAGAACCGCTCGGCGTACTCCGGGCCGGTGATCTCCTCCCTGAAGGCGTGCAGGCCGAAGCCGGAGTGGATGCACTGCAGTAGGATGCCGCCAGGATCCGGTTCGCGGTCGACCAGCAGCACGGAACTCGCGCCCATCTCCCGGGCACCGATGGCTGCGGCCATGCCGGCTGGTCCCGCTCCGACGACCAGCACGTCGTAGCGGGCGTCGAGGTGGCGGGGCTCTGAGCTGATCGTCATCCGGCCTCAGCCTCCCAGCTCGACGCTTGGGCGCGCGTCGGCGTCGTCACGCTCGCAGATGAGCCACGAGCCCCCACCCCGCTTGGTCACCGCCGGCAGGTCCACCCGCTGGCGTTCGGCGAGCAGTTGCATGCAGTGCCAGGTGCAGAAACCTCCCTGGCAGCGGCCCATCCCGATGCGGGTGCGGAACTTCAGGCCGTCGAGGGTGCGCGCACCCCGATCGATGGCGTCGAGGATCTCGGCCTCGGTCACCAGCTCACAGCGGCACACCAGCTGCGCATAGCGCGGTTCCCGCCGCGCGAGTTCGGCCTGCTCCTCGGTCGACAGCTGCGCGAAGCGCACCGGGTGCTCGGCGCGTGGCTGCCAGTCGTCCTTGTCGTGCAGCGCCAGGCCCTCGTCGCTGAGCACGTCGAGCAGCAACTCCGCGATCGCCGGCGCCGCGGTCAGCCCGGGCGACTGGATCCCCGCCGCGTTGACGAAGCCGGGACGGTCGGTGGGCCCGATGATGAAGTCCTCGGTGTGGGCCACCGCCCGGACCCCGGCGAACTCGGCAATCACGTCGCGCGGGCTGATGCCGGGGACCAGCCGCCGGGCGGCGGCGAACACCTGCGCAGCGCCCTCGGGGGTGGTGGTGGTGTCGTCCTTGTCGTCGGTCGCCTCGGCGGTGGGACCGACCATGATGGTGCCGTCGTAGGTGGGGGTGACCAGGGTGCCCTTGGAGGTCTCGGTCGGGCACGGGAAGATGATGCTGGTGACCAGTCCGGACAGCCGCTTGTCGAGCAGGTACTCCTCGCCCTTGCGCGGATGGATCGTGAAGGTCGGCACGCCGGCCATGGCCGCGACCTCGTCGGCGTACAGCCCGGCCGCGTTGACGACGTATCGACCGTGCCAGCTACGCGTGGGCGTGCGCACCCCGATCGGTGCGTCGGGCTCGTCGACCACCGGCGGGTCGATGCCGACGACGGGCTCGCTGGTGACCACCTGCACGCCGTTGCGGGCGGCGTTGTCGGCGATGAGCAGCACCGCCTCGTAGGGATTGACCACCCCGGCGGTCGGTGCCCACAGCCCCGCGATCACCTCACGCGAGAGGTTCGGCTGGGCACGACGCACCTGATCCTGGCGGTAGGGCTCAAGTCCGGGCACACCCTTGCGCCGGCCCTGCGCATGCAGCGCCTCGACGGTCGCGAGTTCCCCCTCGGCCAGTGCCACCAGCAGCTCGCCGACCTGCGCCAGCCCGAACCCGAGGTCATCACGCAGCCGGAGCCAGCCGACGTTGCCGGGCCACTCGAGCCGGCCCTTGACGGTAGCCGGATCGGCGTGGATGCCCGAGTGGATGATGCCGCTGTTGGCCTTGCTGACCCCGAAGCCGACCTCGGCATCGCGCTCGAGCAGCACCACGTCGAGGTCGAACCTCGACAGCGCCCGGGCCAGGGTCACCCCGACCACCCCACCCCCGATGATGATGACGTCGTGCACGACGGGGACGGACATCGTGATCAGACCTTCCACGGCGGCGGGCTCCGGATCCAGCATCCGGGTCTCGGATACCCCAGGGCAGTGCAGATGGTCCCGACCATGCGCGCCCGATGGCCCCCAGGGACCGTCAGCGCCCCGGGTAGGTGACACCAGCCTGTGCGCGTAGCGCATCAAGCCATCGCATGAGCGTACGTGTGAGCTCCCAGGGCATGCGCTCACTCTGCATGCGGCCGGCGGCGAGGCAGCGGTGGACCTCGCGTACCTCGTGGCGGTAGCCGAGCTCGGCCCCGGGGACCACGAGGTCCTCGACGAGTTCGAGCCCCTGGTGTCGCGTGATGCGGGGGGCATGGTGGAACGGGGCGTGCAGGCGCAGGCTGCCCTCGGGGCCGGCCACGGTGGCCTCCACCCCCAGGTCCGCCACGAACGAGCACGACCAACTCGACAGGCCCGTGGGGTGGCGCATCGCCACCGCCAGCTGGGCGTCCACCCCGGTGTCGGCCAACTGGGCCAGGGCGGTGACCTCCTCGGGCTCGCCGAGTACCGCCAGCGCCAGGGTCAGCGGATAGATGCCCACGTCGATGAGACTGCCCCCGCCCTGCTCGCGGGCGAACCAGCGCCGAGTCGGGTCGACCGATAGCGAGATCCCGAAGTGGGCGGTGAGCAGTGCGGGCGGACCGATCTGCCCGGCCGCCAGGCGGCGCTCGAGTTCCAGGAAGGCCGGCTGGAAGCGCATCCACATCGCCTCCATGAGGAACACCCCGGCACGATCCGCGGCCGCGAGCAGCTCATCAGTCTGCGCGAGGTCGAGCGCGAAGGGCTTCTCGGCCAGCACGGCCACCCCAGCTTCGAGGCAGGCCAGCACATCCGCGTGGTGCCGCTGGTTGGTCGTGGCCACGTAGGCCACGTCGACGCCGCCCGCGTCGAGCAGTTGGTGATGCGGCGCGTAGTGGCGCTCGATGCCGTGTGCGGAGGCGAAGGCCGCCGCCCGGGGAGGGTCGGCGCTGCTCACGGCGACCACTTCTCCGCCTTCGGCACGCACCGCTTCGGTCAACGCGGCTGCGATCGATCCGGTACCGAGCACTCCCCATCGCACGGTCATGTTCCGCTCCTGGCTGTTGGGTTTCCCGAAGCGCAGGCAAGCAGGTCGGCAGGGCGCCTACGATGCCCAGCGACCTCCCACCCGACCACCCTCTGCGAACCGAAAGGCCACCATGCGCATCGGCATTCTGACCGGCGGGGGCGACGTCCCCGGCCTCAACCCCTGCATCAAGGCGGTCGTGGACCGAGTGATCCACGACGGGCACTCGGTCGTCGGCATCCGCCGCGGCTGGGCCGGCCTGCTCGAGTACGACCTCGACGACGACGAGGGCTCACGCGCCAACTGCCTCATCCCCCTCGACCTCGGCGTCGTACGGACCATCGACCGCAGCGGCGGCACCTTCCTGCACACCTCCCGGACCAACCCGCAGAAGGTGCGCACCAAGGACGTGCCCGCGTTCCTCGCCGACCGCATCACCGGCGAGGAGGGCCCCCACGACTTCACCGAGCACGTGCTCGAGGTGCTCGAACGCAACCACATCGACGCGATGATCCCGATCGGTGGCGACGACACCCTCTCCTACGCACTGCGGCTGCACGAGGAGGGCTTCCCGGTCATCGCCATCCCCAAGACGATGGACAACGACGTCCACGGCACGGACTACTGCATCGGCTTCTCGACCGCCGTGACCCGAAGCGTGCAGTTCATCCACCAGCTTCGCACCTCCACCGGTTCGCACGAGCGCATCGCGGTGATCGAGCTGTTCGGTCGCTACTCGGGCGAGACCTCCCTGATCAGCGCCTACCTCGCGTCAGTGGACCGTGCCATCATCTCCGAGGTGCCCTTCGACCCCGAGCGACTGTGCGCCCTGCTGATGGACGACAAGCGCGCCAACCCGTCGAACTACGCGATGGTGACCATCTCCGAGGGCGCCACCCACACCGGCGGCGAGGTGCACCTGTCCGGTGAGGCCGACGCCTACGGCCACCGCAAGCTCGGCGGGATCGGCGAGACCACCGGGCGGATGATCAAGTCGATCACCGGCGAGGACATCATCGCCCAGACGCTGGGCTACCTGATGCGTTCGGGCAGCCCCGACTCGCTGGACCTGATGGTCGCCACCAACTACGCGGTCATGGCCGCCGACCTGGCGGTGTCGGACAACTCGGGACGCATGGTCGCGCTGCGCAGTGGCACCTACACCAACGTCCCGATCTCGGTCACCGGCGACGGCGCCAAGCGTGTGGACGTCGGCGCGCTGTACGACGCCGACGCCTACCGCCCAAAGGTCCGTCACGTCACCGGCAAGCCGATGTTCCTGTACTGA
>SLLJ01000503.1 GCA_007134165.1 Nitriliruptoraceae bacterium
CGCATCCCCAGACGTCTCCCAGACGGGCCCCCAGACGGCGCACCATCGTCGCTCAGCGCGCCATAGCAAGCGACCTTCGCACGGCGGCGATGCCGCAGCAGCGCTTCGCGGCGCTCAACGCGTCGCTCAGCCCTGCCCGAGCACCGCCATCGCCGCGTTGCGCCCGTTGACGGCCATGACGCTGCCGCCCGGGTGGGTACCGGCCCCGCACAGGTAGACGCCGGGCATCGGGGTCTGGGCGGCCAGACGTCGGTCCCACATCTGCTCGGGCAGACACTCCCCCTGGAAGATGTGCCCGCCGGTCAGGCCCACCTCACGCTCGATGTCCGGGGGCCCGAGTACCTCCATGCCCTCGATGCTGGCCTCGAAGTCCCGGCAGAACCGCGCGATGGAGGCCACCGCGAGCTGGCCGACTTCGTCACGGCGCGCGTCCCAGCCACCCTCGAGGTGGTAGGGCACGTACTGGGCGAACACGCTGAGCAGATGCCGGCCGGGCGGGGCGATCGACGGGTCGTAGGCGGTCTGCAGGTAGTCCTCGGTCCACAGCCACTCGGGCAGCCGCCCTCCGCGGGCCGCCGCGAACCCCGCCTGCCACTGCGCGTCGGTCAGCGGGGTGTTGATCTGCGCCCGGTGGTGCGCACGCGGGCCGGCGCCCTGCACGTCGCGCTCGTCCGACGGCCGGGCCAGGAAGTCGGGCGGCCGGGTCAGCAGCCGCGTGACCTTGACGGTGCAGCCCTCGATGGGCACCGCCTCCACCTGCGCGCGCCAACCGTCGTCGGCGGCGTCACCCAGCAGCCGCAGCGCGACCTGCGGGTCGGCGTTGACCACCACCACCGGCGCGTGCACGGCGGTGCCGTCGTCGAGCACGACCCCCTCCTCGGGCACGATCTGCGCCACGGGCACGCCCGCGGCCACCACCGCGCCGGCCTCGACGGCCGCGTCGTGCAGCAGGAAGGACACCCGGCCCATCCCGCCCTCGATGAACCCCCACACCCCCGGACGCGACGGGTCGATGCGCCCTCCGGAGTGGTGCAGGTGGATCGAGGCCGTGCCCGGGTCGAACGGGCTGGCGTTGGTGCCGATGACGCCCTGGCCCATCAGCGCCGAGCGCAGTCGGTCATCGTCGAGGTAGCGGCCGAGCAGTTCGGCTTGCGACCACTCGAACAGCAGCCCGAGCGCCTCCGGGTCGTGGCCGACCCGCTCGGCGAGCTCGTCGCGCGAGGGTGACGGGCCGAGCCACACGTCGCGCTCGTCGGGCGGGCGCAGCTGGTCGATGACCCGGCGCATCAGCGCGTTCATCTCCCGGTAGCCGTCCACGTCGCCCGGTGCCAGGGCGGCGACCTCGGCCGCGCAGCGCTGCTCGTCCTCCCACAGCTGGATCGAGGAGCCGTCTTCGAACGGCACGAACAGCCCGCCGTCCGCCGGGATCCAGCGCAGCCCCCGGCCCCACAGGTCGAGCTCGTCGATCACCAGCGGGTGCAGCAGCCCCGCGAGGTAGGCACACGGCGAGACCCGCGTGCCCGGCCAGGTCTCCTCGAGCGTGCAGGCCCCGCCGATGCGCTCCCGGGCCTCGAGCACCAGCACCCGGCGACCGGCCCGAGCCAGGTAGGCCGCGGCGGTCAGACCGTTGTGCCCGGCCCCGACCACGATCACGTCCCAGCGACGCGCCGCGAGCTCGGCGATCGGAGCCGGCCGGCCGACCCGACCGAGCACGGCATCCGCGCTCGGCGCGGGCCGTGCCGTCTGCGCGCTCACGGGGTGGGGACCACCGGGCGCCAGGCCGGGCGGCGGGCCTCGTAGGCATCGATGTCGGCCGCGTGCTCGAGGGTCAGCCCGATGTCGTCGAGGCCGTTGAGCAGGCAGTGGCGGGTGTGCTGGTCGATGTCGAAGCCCACCTCGACACCCGGCAGCTCCCCGACCGCGGGGGCGGTCACGGTCTGGGCGTCGAGGTCGACGCTGACCGGCACGGCCGGGTCGGCCGCGACCAGGGCGAACAGCTGCGCGACGACCGCCTCGTCGAGCTCGACGCAGACCACCCCGATCTTGCCGCAGTTGGTCCGGAAGATGTCGGCGAAGGACGGGGCGATGATCGCCCGGAACCCGGCGTCCTCCAGCGCCCACGGCGCATGCTCCCGTGAGGAGCCGCAGCCGAAGTTGCGCCCGGCGAGCAGCACGTTCGCGCCGGCATGCTCGGGCTTGTTCATCGCGAAGTCGGGGTTGGGGCCACCGTCGTCGAGGTAGCGCCACTCCGCGAAGGCGAACGGCCCGAAGCCGGTGCGCTCGACCCGCTTGAGGTACTGCTTGGGGATGATCTGGTCGGTGTCGACGTCGTTGGCGTCGATCGGGCAGGCACGGCCGGTGACGGTCTGCACGGGTTGCATGGTGGGCTCCTGTGGGGGGCCGGGCGGCCGGGTCAGTCGGTGAGCAGCTCGCGGACGTCGACGATGCGCCCGGACACCGCGGCCGCCGCCGCCATCGCCGGGGAGGCCAGGTGGGTGCGTCCCTTGAAGCCCTGCCGGCCCTCGAAGTTGCGGTTGGAGGTCGACACCGCACGCTCCCCGGGGGCGAGCTGGTCGGGGTTCATCCCCAGGCACATCGAGCAGCCCGGGTCCCGCCAGTCCATCCCGGCCTCGATCAGAACCTCGGCGATGCCCTCCTCCTCGGCGGCGGCCTTGACGAGCCCGGAGCCGGGAACGACCATCACCTCGACGTTGTCGGCGACCTTGCGGCCCTTGACGATCTCGGCGACCGCGCGCAGGTCCTCGATGCGCCCGTTGGTGCACGAGCCGATGAACACCTTGTCCACGGCGAGGTCGCCCAGCGCCTCGCCGCCGTCGATGCCCATGTAGTCGAACGCCCGCTGCCACTGCCGCGCGGTGGCCTCGTCGGGGGCGTCGGCCAGCGTCGGGATGCGCTGATCGATCCGGATCGACTGCGCGGGGGTCGTGCCCCAGGTCACGGTCGGCGCGACCTCGGCGGCGTCGATGGTCACCGTGCGGTCGAAGGTCGCGCCCTCGTCGGTGCGCAGCGCGCGCCAGGCCTCGACCGCGGCGTCCCAGTCGTCGCCCTTGGGCGCGTAGGGACGATTCTTCAGGTAGGCGATGGTGGTCTCGTCCGGCGCGATCAGCCCGGCCCGGGCCCCACCCTCGATGGACATGTTGCAGACCGTCATCCGGCCCTCCATCGACAGTTCGCGGATCGCCTCACCTCGGTACTCGATGACGTGGCCGGTGCCGCCGTCGACCCCGATCACCGACAGGATGTGCAGGATGAGGTCCTTGGCGACCGTGCCGGGGGGCAGCGGCCCATCGACCTCGACGGCGAGGCTGCGGGGCGTGCGCTGCGGCAGGGTCTGGGTGGCGAGCACGTGCTCGACCTCGGAGGTGCCGATCCCGAAGGCCAGCGCCCCGAACGCGCCGTGGGTGGCGGTGTGCGAGTCGCCGCACACGATCACCGCGCCAGGTTGGGTGAGTCCGAGCTCGGGGCCAATGATGTGCACGATGCCCTGGTTGCGGCTGCCCATCTCGAACAGCCGGATGCCGTACTGGGCGCAGTTGGCCCGCAGCGCCTCCATCTGCGCGGCCGACAACTCGTCGGTCAGGGGCAGCTCGCCCCGCACCTGGCGGGGATCGGTAGGCACGTTGTGGTCCATGGTCGCCAGGGTCAGCTCCGGGCGTCGGACCGTGCGACCGGCCTGGCGGATGCCGTCGAAGGCCTGCGGGGAAGTCACCTCGTGCACCAGGTGCAGGTCGACATAGAGCAGGTCGGGCACGTCGCCCTGGCTGGCCCGCACGACGTGCTGCTCCCAGATCTTGTCGACGATGGTCTTCGCGGTCATCTCGTCCACCTCTGCCCGCGACGGGGCGGGATCGTCACCGACCCGCGTGGCGGCACGGCGCAGCCGCGCCGGCCGCCACCGCGGACGGACTCGTCGGTCATGCGGGTCGGCGCGACGCACGCGGCGCCGGGCCGGTGGTCCGGTGGGGCTGGCTCGGCCGGATCACGGCCGGAACTCGGCGCCACGATGGACCAGCCGACGCGAGCGGTTGAGCGCGTCGATGTACGCGCGAGCACTCGCTTCGACGATGTCGGTGGACACCCCGCGCCCGGTGAAGCGCTGGCCGTCCTCGACCTCGATGGTGACGGCCACCTCGCCGAGGGCGTCGATGCCCCCGGTGACCGCCTCCACCTGGAACGAGACCTGACGGGCCTCGTCCCGGCCGACCGCGCGGCGGATCGCGCCGCAAGCTGCGTCGACCATGCCGTCACCGCTGGCTTGAGCGGTGACCACATCTCCTGGCTGGTGCCCCTGGTCGGCGGCGACCTCGGCGTCGGCGAGCCGGACCGCGACCGTGGCGTGGGGCTGGGTGTCGGTGCCCGCGCCGACCTCGAGCGACACCAACTGGTAGTCGTCGGCGGCCTTGACGTGAGTCTCGGCGAGCACGATCGCGGCCACGTCCTCGGAGCTGACCAGCCCCTTGCGGTCGGCCAGGGCCTTGAAGCGGGTGAAGGCCGCCTGCGCCTCGGGCGCGGCGAGTTCGAATCCGAGGTCCTCGACCGCCTGGAAGAAGGCGTGCCGGCCCGAGTGCTTGCCGAGCACGATCTGCGAGCCGTCGGCGCCGACGTCCTCGCTGGCCATGATCTCGTAGGTGAGCCGGTCGGCGAGCACCCCGTGCTGGTGGATGCCCGACTCGTGCGCGAAGGCGTTGGAGCCGACCACGGCCTTGTTCTTCTGCACGCTGTAACCGGTCAGGCTCGACACCAGCCGCGAGGTGCGCGTCAGCTCCGGGGTGCGCAGGCCGTGATCCACGCCGAGCAGGTCCGCCCGGGTGCGGATCGCCATCACGACCTCCTCCAGCGAGCAGTTACCGGCCCGCTCGCCGATGCCGTTGACGGCCACCTCGATCTGCCGAGCGCCGTTGCGCACCGCCTCGAGGGAGTTGGCCACGGCCAGCCCGAGGTCATTGTGGCAGTGCACGCTGATGACCACGCCCTTGGCACGGATGTCGGGGATGCGCCGGTGCAGGTCGGCGATCCAGCCGCCGAAGTCGTGAGGCAGGGCGTAGCCGACGGTGTCGGGGATGTTGACGGTGGTCGCGCCGGCCTCGACGGCCGCGGCGACGATGTCGACGAGGAACTCGAAGTCGGTGCGAGTGGCGTCCTGCGGGGAGAACTCGACGTCGTCGGTGTAGGTGCGGGCGAGCGCGACGGCGTCGATGGCCTGCGTGAGGATCTCGTCCTCGGTGGCCTGCAGCATGTACTTGCGGTGGATGTCGGAAGTCGACAGGAAGGTGTGGATCCGGAAGCGCTCGGCGGGGGCCAACGACTTGGCCGCCGCCTCGATGTCGCCGGGCATGGCGCGGGCGAGCGCGGCGATGACCGGCGGACGGCGGTCATCGGCCTCGCCCTGCGAGCCACCGGGGCCGGCGGCGCCGCGCGGAGCGTTGCCCACCTGCTCGGCCACGGCCTTGACCGCGTCGAAGTCCCCCGGGGAGGCGGCGGAGAAGCCGGCCTCGATGACGTCAACCCGCAGCCGGGCCAGCTGCTCGGCGATCTCGACCTTCTCGCGGGCGTCGAGCGAGATGCCCGGCGACTGCTCCCCGTCGCGCAGGGTGGTGTCGAAGATCGTGACGTCGCGCCCGTCGCGGGCGATCGCGTCCGCGATGTGGTCGGTGTCTACCGGCCGTCCCATGGTGCCGTGCTCCTCCACCGCAGCGAAGCGGTGTGTCGTCGAACCGTCTGCTCCCCGAGCGAACCCTCCGCGTCGCCGTCGAGTGGGGATGGACGGCGCCGCGGCATCAAAGGAGCAGCAGCGACGACAGGGCGAGGATCAGGCCCTGGAGCGCACGCAGCCGGAAGCGCCCGGCGTCGGCCGGGTCCATCACGGGGCTGGCGTGGGTGCGCATAGCCGGCAGTGTTGCGCATCACCGGCGCCGAGCGCAACCCCGCACCTGCGCGAGTGGGCGTCTAGCGTGCACCGGCATGGATGCACATCTGGTCGACGAGGCGCAGCGGACCGCACAGCAGGCCGCGCAAGACGCCCGGGTCGAGGTGGTGGATGCCACCGACCCCGCGTCGCTGCGCACCGTGATGCACCTGCTCGATGAGGTCTGGGGGCGCACGCCCCCGAGCACGGTGCTTGGCCTGGAGGCGCTCACCGCGCTGGCGCACGCCGGCAACCAGGTGAGCGTGGCCACGCGTGACGGGCAGGTGCTGGGCGCCACCGTGGCCTTCCTCGGCCGCGACGACGCGGAAGTCCTGCTGCACTCGCACGTCACCGGGGTGCGGACCACGGCGGCCGGTGCGGGCGTCGGCCGTGCCCTGAAGTGGCACCAGCGGGCGTGGTGCCTGCAACGCGGCATCGGGCGGGTGAGCTGGACCTTCGATCCGCTGGTGCGCCGCAACGCGGTGTTCAACCTGCAGGTGCTCGCCGCCCGCGTACGCCGCTACGAGCCGGACCTGTACGGACCCATGCCCGATGCCCGCAACGCCGGGCTGCCCACCGACCGGCTCGTCGTCGACTGGCAGCTGGCCGCCCCACGGGTGCGGGCCGCCACAGCCGGGCGGGCCGCCACCCCGGACGTCGCCGCCCTGCGACGGGCCGGCGCCGAGGTTGCGCTCGACGAAGGCCCCGACGGCGCACCGGTGGCCCACGCCACCGACGCCGAGCGCCGGTTGGTGCGGGCCCCCACCGACATCGAGGTGCTGCGCCAGCGCGACCCCCAGCTCGCCCAGGCCTGGTCCGCGGCCATGCGCACGGCCCTGGGCGGGCCACTGGGGTCCGGGTGGCAGGTGACGGGCGCCACGCGTGAGGGCTGGCTGGTGCTCAGCGCCGCGCGGGGCGTCGCCGAGCTGCGGGCCCGACCGTGACCGCCGAGCCGGGCACGACGCTGCCCGACGGAGTGCGGCTGCCAGCGAGCGTTCGTGTGGAGCGCATCGACCTGCTCCGCACCCGCCGGCCCCTGATCCGCCCCTTCCGCACGGCCTTCGGGCGACAGGTCGACCGCGAGGTGCTGCTGGTGCGCATCACCACCCCGTCGGCACAGGGGTGGGGCGAGTGCGCCACGCCGGCGGCGCCGGTGTACTCCGCGGAGTTCACCGACGCAGCGGCACTGGTCCTGCGCGACCACCTGGTCCCCCGGTTGCTGGCCACCGACGCGCCCCTGTCAGCGGCCGAGGTCGCCCCGCGGCTCGCGGCGATCCGGGGCCAGCGCATGGCCAAAGCCGCGCTCGAGGCCGCCGTGCTCGACGTCCAGCTGCGCACCGCCGGTGTCAGCCTCGCGCAGGCGCTGGGCGCGGTCGTCGCACGGATCCCGGTAGGCATCTCGCTGGGCATCCCCGACGGGGGCATCCCGGCCCTGCTCGAGGAGGTGGACGCGGCCCGCGAGGCCGGCTACCAGCGCGTGAAGGTGAAGGTCGCCCCCGGCTTCGACGTCGCCGCGCTGACCGCGATCCGCGC
>SLLJ01000487.1 GCA_007134165.1 Nitriliruptoraceae bacterium
AGCGACCGGTAGACCCGATGGGCAGCGCAGGTCCCCGTGCAGCCATCAGATGGCGGCCTGCAGAGGCCGGCCCTCCGCGTACCCCCCGGTCGGAGGCGATCTCGATCCCGCCCTCCTCCAGCCGGACCCGCTCGACGGTCGGGGGTCCCCGGTCGACGTCGTAGGTCAACTCCGCTCCCTCGAAGCCCGGGGCCTCGTGGACGGCGACCATCAGCGAGGCGATGGCCTCGTTGGCGCTCGCCGCAGAGATGGCCACCGTGGCGCGCAGGTGTGGGCGCGCGTCGCCGGCCGGCCACCAGGCCATCACCTCGTCGGTCGATCCGACCAGTGCCAACACCCGTGCGAAACGGTCGGGGTCGGCGGCGTCGTGCTCGGCGAGCCGGGCCGTCACCACGACGCGGACCGGGTCACCTTCGCCCAGTGGTGGCCCGGATACCGGGCTCTTCGGGCTGCTCGCGGCGCCCGCCGCGGCGCTCGACGACGCCACCGTTGGTCCAACATCGACCGCTACGAGCAGCGTGGACTCGGGTGCCGCCCAGGCCAGGTGGGTGGTGGCAGCGCGCAGGCCGGTGGCCGTCGGGGCCACCGGGGTGACGACCAGGTCCTCGGGCCCCGCAAACGCGGCCACCGCCTGGTCGGTACGGCGGGGGTCGTGGCGAACCTCGCCGGCCAGTCCTGCCAGCGCCTCCGGGAACCGTCCGCTCGCCTCGCCCGTCCGCAGGATCGTCGCCGGACTTCGGTGGTAGGCGCCGATGCGGCCGGCCAGTTCCGCGGCCAGACGCATGCCTCGCTCCCCGCCCGGACGCAGGTGGTCGTCTCCGACGGGGAGCACGACCCGACGGAACGGAGCGGTTCCCAGTCGGACGATGGCCAGGGGGATGGCCGAGCGGCCCACGATGGTGTCGGTCAGTCGGCCGAAGACATCGGTGGTCGAACTGCGCCCTCGCCAGCCCATCAGCACCAGCGTGGCCTTGGCCCGGGTCGCCAGGCCCAGCACCCCGTCGGCGACGTGTTCGTGTTCGATGACCTCGGCGGCAACCGGGGCCTCGAGCTCGCGGGCCACCTCCTCGGCGTCGGCCAGCGCGAGCCATGCTGCCGCGCGCTCGTCGGCGGGAGCCCGCGGGCGGATGACCGTCACCGGCAGCAGCACGCCACCGTCACGGGCAGCGATGCGGGCCGCACAGGTGATCAGCGGGCGGGCGGAGGACGGGTTCGCGATCGGGATGACGATGCTGCGGCCAACCACGTCGTGTCGCACGACGACTCCTCGCTGCCGACGGGAGCCGTGGAGACTGCGGGGGAAGGTCGCGGTGCTCCCGTCCTGACTCGTCACTTCCCACGGGTCAGGCTCGGCGCAGAACCGAGCATAGCGCGCGGGTCATCCGACGTACAGGAACGGACTGTGGCCGACCGGCAGGTAGGGTGCGGATCTCGCCGTTGGCAGGAGATCTTGTCATGCGTGTGCTGGTGGTGTCCGAGGACGCGATGGTCCGACTGCGGGCTGGCAGTGCGCTGCGGCTGCATGCCGGGGCCGAGGTCCTCGAGGCCGATGGCGCCGCCGAGTTGCGCGAGCGCGTGCTGCGCCGCGGCGAGCGGTTCGACGTGCTGGTGGTCGATGGCGATCTGCAGCCGCGGGGTGGCTACGCCTGCCTGTACGACCTGCGGGCCCACGCCGAGCTGGCCGGCCATCCGCCGATGCCGGCCCTGATCCTGGCCGATCGTTCCCAGGACGCCTGGTTGACGAGCTGGGCCGGAGCCAACGATTTGCTGCTCAAGCCGGTCGACACCTTCGAGCTCGCGCGTCGCGTCCAGGCGCTGGTCGGTGCGGAGGTGCCGCCCTACGGCGGCGCGACCAACACGGCCCAACAGGTGGGCACCGCGTTGCGACCCGAGGCCACGAGGTGACGCCCGCGCCGGTGCGCTGGCCGGCCGTGCTCACCCAACTGCTGCATGGTGAGGATCTGTCCGAGGCCCAGGCCGCGGAGGTGCTCGGCGCGGTCATGCGTGGCGAGGCGGAACCCGCCCAGGTGTCGGCGCTGCTGATCGCTCTGCGTGCCAAGGGCGAGAGCGGCGCCGAGATCGCCGGCTTCGTCCGTTCCATGCTCGCCGAGGCCGAACCGTTGAAGCTCGCTGAGCACCTGGCCGGGGCCGTCGTCGATACCTGTGGGACGGGCGGTGACGGTGCGGGCACGTTCAACATCTCCACCATCGCGGCGTTGGTCGTGGCCGCTGCCGGTCGCCCCGTCGCCAAGCACGGCAATCGTGCCGCGTCGGGGACCTGCGGAAGTGCTGATCTCCTGGAGGCCTGGGGAGTCGCGATCGAGCTGCCGCCGGCGCAGGTCGCCGCCTGTCTCGAGGAGCTGGGGATCGCCTTCTTGTATGCGCGCTCGTTCCACCCGGCCATGCGGCACGTCGCCGGGGTGCGCGTCCAGTTGGGCATCCGCACCGTGTTCAACCTGCTCGGCCCGCTGTCGAACCCGGCGCGGGCGCCCTATCAGGTCGTCGGCGTGTCCGACGTCCGGCTGGCCCCGGTAATGGCCGAAGCGCTCGCGCGGCTCGGTGCGAAGCGGGCGATGGTGTTCCGGGGCGACGACGGACTCGACGAGCTGACCACCACCGCCACCAGCCAGGTCTGGGAGGTCCGCGATGGCCGGGTTATCTCCGCACGTCTCGACCCCGCCGAGCTCGGCCTCCCCCGCGCCGATCTCGACGACCTGCGCGGAGGCGGCGTGGAGGAGAACGTCGCCATCGCCGATGCCGTACTGGCCGGTGAGCCCGGGCCCCGTGCGGACGTCGTCGCACTCAACGCCGGCGCGGGGCTGCTCGTCGCCGGCGACGTTGCAGACCTTCAGGCCGGGATCGCGCGGGCGCGTCAGGTGCTCGCTGACGGATCGGCGCGGGCGCTACGTGACCGGTGGGTCGCCCGCTCGACCGAGCTCGCCCCCCACTGAGTCTTCGAGGAGCGCATGAGCACCCCGTCCGATCACCCTCCGGCCCGCAAGCAGAACGTGACGGCCGAGGACTTCGCCGCGCTCGACCTGCGGGTGGGTCGCGTCGTCGCGGTCGAAGACTTCCCCGAGGCACGACGTCCCGCCTGGAAGCTGACCGTGGATTTCGGCCCCACCGTTGGTTCGCTCACCACCAGCGCTCAGATCACGACCTACGCCGCCGAGGAACTCCTCGGACGGCAGGTGATCGGCGCGATCAACCTCGGTGTCCGTCGGATCGCTGGCTTCGCGAGCCAGTTCCTCGTGCTGGGTGGTATCGATTCGGAAGGGCGTGTTCACCTGCTGGCGCCGGACGCGGTGCTCCCGCCAGGATCGCCGGTGGCCTGACCTCGCCGTGCTCAGCCGGTGAGGGTGACCGGTCCGCTGCGGCGCACGACCTTGTCGGCGGCGAGTTGCTGCCGGTCCCGACGCAGCTGCCGGTCGGTCTCCCGGGCCTCCCGGGTCACCTGCTCCAGCACGGCGCCTCCCGCGATCGGCTCGGTGTAGCAACCCGTGCTGCGCACTACGCGGCGCCCGGGCAGCTCGAGCCAGGCCAGCACCAGCCCCACCTCCTCGAGGTCGTCGCGCACGGGCGGTTGCGGGTGCTCGGTGAGCGGTAGGCCGTGCAGTGCCCGGAGCACCGCGTCATCGTCCGTCCGGTCCGCCGGCGTCGACAGCCGGAGGGTTGCGGCCAGCCGGCCGCGACGCACGACCGCGACCTCGGTGCCCGTGGTGCCCGTGGTGCCGGGTGCCGACACCACGAGCTCTTCCACGTCGCTGAGGGCCTGTCGGCGACGCACCCCCGACAGTGCCCGAGCGGCGGTGTGCAGCCGGGCTCGCAGCAGAGACGCCTGCTCGAACCGGCCCTGATCGGCCAGGGCCAGCATCCGGTGGCGCAGGCCATCGAGCACCGGCTCAGGATCGATGAATGCGGCCTCGAGCCGTGCGATCACGGCGGCGTAGTCCTGCGGATCCTGGCTACCGTCGCAGGGTGCCGCGCAGCGTCCGAGTTCCTTGAGCACGCAGGCCGGATGATCCTGCCGACGCCGCAGCCGCTGCGTGCAGGTGCGTACGGGCAGGGTGTCGTGGAGGGCTTCGATCAGGGCTTGGGCCACCCGGCGGGAGGGCAGCGGCCCGAAGGCCGCACGGTGTGTCGGGCCCGGCGCGGCCACGATCGACAGCCGTGGAAAGGGTTCCCGGGTGATCGCCACGTACACCGCGCGTTCCGGCGTGGTCGACCGCCGGTTGTAGCGTGGCCGATGGGCATGGAGTTCACGGACTTCGAGCACCTCGGCTTCGAGCAGCGTCGCGGTCGGTTGCCAGCGCACGGTCACGGTCTCGCGCACCAGGTCCGCGGTCCGGCGGCGGGAGTCCTGCCCGAAGTAGGTGCGCAGCCGGGCACGCAGGTCGGTCGCCTTGCCGACGTAGAGCACCACGTCGCGTTCATCAAGGAACCGGTACACGCCGGTGGTCCGAGGGGCCCCCTCCACCAGACCGATGCGGCGGAAGGCGGCCTCGGAACTCGACCGGGCCAGTGCCTGCAGGTCGTCGAGCGTGGTGGCTCCGAGGCTCCCGGCGCGTTCGAGCAGGCCGTGGAGGACGTCCACGGTTGCGCGTGCGTCCGCCAACGCACGGTGTTCGGGCTGCGTGTGCGCCCGGAGATGGCGGGCCAGGGTGCGCAGTCGACAGTCACGGACCTCGTCGCGCAGCAGCCGGCGTGCGAGGCGCGCGGTGTCCACCGTCGACGGGTCGAAGGGCTCGGCGCGCGCATGTGCGATCGCCGCCCGGAGGAAGCCCACATCGAACGGTGCGTTGTGTGCGACCAGCACCCCACCGTCGAGGAAGTCGAGCAGCGCGGGCAGGACCGCCTCGATGGACGGTGCGTCGGCCACCATCGTGTCGGTTATCCCCGTCACCGCCGTGATCCCAGGCGGGATGGGTCGGCCGGGATGCACCAGGGTCTCCAGTTCGCCGAGCACCTCGCCGCCGCGCACCTTGACGGCACCGACCTCGGTGATCCGATCGGTGCCGGGTCGCAGCCCGGTGGTCTCGAGGTCGAGGACCACGAACGTCGTGTCGAAGAGCGGAGTGCCGCGCGTTTCGAAGGCGAGCTGCTCGGCGCTGGGGCGTCCCGAACCCGGGTGGCGGGCCATGGCGTACTCCTCGCAGGAGAGGGGCGAAGAACACCTGTTCTACCACGAGGTTGTGACCGGACGGCGTCATCGGCGTCATGCGACGGTCTGCGGGCCCCAGCAGAGGAACTCAGGCCACCCGGCGGCGCCGGCGGGCGAGCTGCTGTCGCTCGTGCTCGCGGAGTCCGCCCCAGATGCCGTAGCGCTCACCGTGGCGCAGGGCATGCTCGAGACACGCCTCGCGGACCGGGCAGCCACGGCACAGTTCGAGCGCTTCGCGCTGCGCGCGTTCGTCAGAGGCGAAGAAGCGGCCGGGCTCGGTGCCGGCGCACGCAGCCTGATCCTGCCAGCCGACGGCCTCGATCATCGGGGACGAGGGCATGCGGACTCCTCGCGTGAGGGTGGAGGGTGGTGGTGGGTGACCGCCCCGGTGGGACGCCCGACGTTCTGCCGTCTTGGGCGGTAGGGTGCGGTGCCCTTGGATCATCTTCGCCGAGGTCCGGGGGGACGAACACCGTGCGTCTGGTCGGGGTACCCCCGTCGGTCCGGCCGGTGGCCGGATGGACGTCACGGCCCCAAGAGCGCACTCGCATGAGCACACGGACCGGGAGGAGTCATCCCATGCAGTCCGCCCCAGGCCCCCGCACCACCGAAGGTGGCGCGGCCGCCGAGGTGCAGGGTGGGCCACTGCGTGGCGATCGCCGTGAGGACCTGTTGGCCGCCGCTGCGAGGCGGTTCGTTGCCGTGGGGATCCGCAAGACCACGATGGAGGACATCGCTCGCGAGGCGCGAGCGGGCAAGGCGACGCTCTACCGCCACTTCGCGAACAAGGATGCGGTGATCGATGCGCTGCTCGTGCGTGAGGCCTCCCGACTCGAGCGGACCCTGGTCGCCGCGGCCGCCCCTCACGCGCAGGCCTCGGTTCGGATCGAAGCCGCGTTCACCAGTGGCGTGCGCTTCTTCGTCGAACATCCGGTCCTCACCAAGGGGCGCGACGAGGAGCCGGGCATCCTGCTGCCCCGAATCACCGCCAACCGTGGTCCGCTCGTGCAGATGGCCCTGGAGTTGTTCACCGGGTTGATCGAAGCCGGGGTCTCCTCGGGTGAGTTGAGGTCGGTCGATCCCCGCGAGGCCGCCGAAGTCATCGTTCGCCTCATCCTCTCGTACTTCAGTTTTCCGCCGATGTATGTGCGCGTCGACGACCCCGCCGCCGCCGCTGACTTCGCTCACCACCTCGTCGCCGGAGGGCTACGCGCTCGGTGACCCGGCTGTCCGCGCTGTCTGCCGACGCGGTTGTTCGTGCTGTCCGCCGACGCATCGAGCCGCCAACCGCGCCAGCGGTTTCCTTCCTCGTTGCACGGTCGCCATCGTCGACGGGGAGGACCCATCCGCCCTTCGCCCCTCCCCACCCCGAGATGCTCGGCTGGGGGTCCGCTGCCCGCCGCGTCGGACGGTGAGGTCCCGTCAGGAGGCCAGGTCAAGCTTCCAGCGGCCGTTGGTGATCGCGGGGTGGTGCCGGCAGCACCGACACACCCGGTTGTCGGGAGTGGTGGGCCCACCCGAGTGGCAGACGATGATGTGGTGCGGGTGACCCAACGGCACCGGCGCGGAGCAGCCCGGGGGACCGGCCGCCACGATCACGGGCCTGCTGCCGCGCTGCGGTGGCCCGGAGTCCTACGGTCCGCCCCGATCCCACAGGCCGGACAGGGCCGGCAGCTGACCGACCGTCACCTGCAGCCCGCACGTCCCACCCTCGGCATGATCCTCGAGACGGCCGTCGACGTGGCCGTCCGGGCCGCCGGGCCAAGCCGGCCCCGTCGACGGCCAAGCACCCGGCCGGCCACACCCAACAGACCCGGCCGGCCCGGCGCGGGCGGTCGGCGGTGATGGTGTGGTGCCGCGAGAGAGCCGTCGTTCACCCGGTTGCAGGGCAGTGACCGCCGTATCTCCACGCCGTCTGTGACGCTGGACACCCCCGCTGCCGCCCGGACCGGCGGTCCCGACGGCTGAGGCGTGCAGGACCGGCTGCCGAACCCCCAAAGGTTCGGCAGCCTGGCAACCACGGTGGGTTACGCAGCCTGGCCAGGGCGGGTCCGTTGCCGCCCGACTGCTGCACGAAACCTTCGCCCACGCGTGGTTCGTGCACACCCAGGACCCCGCCCGCCAGCGCAGCGCACGAAACCTTCGCCCACGCGTGGTTCGTGCGCACCCAGGACCCCGCCCGCCAGCGCAGCGCACGAAACCTTCGCCCACGCGTGGTTCGTGCGCACCCAGGACCCCGCCCGCCAGCGCAGC
>SLLJ01000252.1 GCA_007134165.1 Nitriliruptoraceae bacterium
ACCCACACCCCCGACCCGCGCCCCCGGGACAGGAGGGGAGCATCCTTCGCCGCGAGGCTCTGCGCGAGGCCGCCGCCGGGATCGAGGCACGGACCCCGACCGGCCGCGACCGTTACGCGGACCTGGTGCGGGTGGTCGCGATCCTGCTGGTGGTGCTGGGCCACTGGCTGGTCGCCGTGGTCACCGTCGACGATGGTCGGTTCGTCGCGACCCAGCTGCTGGCCGTCGAGCCCTGGACCCAGTGGGCCACCTGGGTGTGGCAGGTCATGCCGCTGTTCTTCCTGGTCGGTGGACGGGTCAACGCCGGCTCGCTGCGACGCGCCCTGGAGCGGGGCGACCCCTGGTGGTGGTGGGTGCGTCGGCGGGCGCGCCGGCTGCTGCGTCCGATGGTCCCCCTGCTGGCGGTCTGGGTGCTGCTGGGAGCCGCGCTCGAGGCGTTCGGGCTGTCGACCCCGATGATCGAACGGGCCACCGAGGTGGCCTTCATGCCGCTGTGGTTCCTGGTCGTCTACACGCTGGTGATCCTGGCCGCACCGGCGAGTTGGTGGCTGCACCGGCGGGGCGGCTGGTGGGTCCTGCTGGCAGCCACGGCGCTGGTCGCGACGATCGACGCCCTGGTCACCGCCGGGGTACCGATGGTGGGTGTGGTCAACCACCTGCTCGTGTTCGCGATCGCGCACCAGGTCGGCTACCTCTGGGTCGACGACCGCCTGCCCCGGGGCGCTGGTGGCCCGCTGCTGACCGCTGCGGGCATCCTGTGGGCGGTGCTGATGGTGACCGTGGCCGACTACCCGGTGAGCATGGTCGGGGTCGAGGGACCGACCCCCTCCAACGCCACGCCGCCGAACCTCGCGCTGGTGGCGCTGGCCCTGGCCCAGACCGGGCTGCTGGTCACCCTGCGTGCACCGGCAGATCGCTGGCTGCACCGCTCGGCGCTGGCCTGGGCGGCGGTGGCAAGCGTCGGCGCGGCGATCATCACGATCTTCCTGTGGCACATGAGTGCGTTGGTCGCGGCCGCCGCGGCGACCCACCTCACCGGGTGGTGGCCAGACGTCGAACCCACCACGGCAGGCTGGTGGGCACTGCGTCCGGGGTGGGTACTGGTGTGCACCGCGGCGCTGGTGGCGCTGGTCCTGGCCGCCCGGCGGACCGAGCGCGTCGGCGAGCCGGGCGCCGGAGGACCGTTGGCCACGATCCTCGGGGCGGGCGCTGCCGCCGGCGGACTCTACGTGATCCTCGAGTCGGGGCTCTACGACCCACAACGCTCGCTGCGCGTGCCGGTGATCGGGCTGGTCCTGCTGCTCGGAGGTCTGGTCCTGCTCGGCGTCCTGGTACCCCGGCTCAGCGTGCCAGCCGGTGGTACTCGTCGTTCGGGAGCTGCCCGGTAGCCATGGCCAGCCGGTTGGTGAAGTTGTACATCGCAGCGAGCTCGACGACGTCCCACACCTCGGCCTCGGTGAGGCCGTGGTCGCGCAGCACCTCGAGGTCCCCGGGGGCGACCTCGCCGGGCGAGCGGGTCACCGTCACGGCCAGCTCCAAGATGGCCTGCTGCCGGGGCTCGAGTCCGGCGCGACGGAAGTCCAGCGTGATCCGGTCGGCCAGCACCGGGTCGCCGAGCAGTTCGCGCAGCGTGGCGCCGTGGGCGACCAGGCAGTACAGGCAGCCGTTGGCCATCGACACCGCCACCGCGATCATCTCGCGTTCGACCTCGGTGAGCCCTGGCGTGCTGCGGTGCAGGTCCCGGAAGTGGTCGAACCAGGGGCGGAAGCGCTCGGGACGCCAGGCGTAGGCACGGAACACGTTCGGTACGAAGCCGATCCGCTCCCGCGCCTTGGCGAACAGCGCGCGCAGGTCGTCGGGTAGGTCCTCGTCGTCGGGGACGGGGAACCAGCTAATGGCTTGATCGTCCATGCCTGCCTCTCCCAGGGTCGGCATGGTGATCCTAGAGCGTGACCGGCCCGCGGTGCCTATCATCGGCCCGTTCGCCTCGAACCTCACCTGCGCGAGGAGCCCAGTGGTCGTCCCGTCCCCCCGCGTCCCGCAGGAGTCGCGCCGAGCGATCCCCGCGACCCTGACCGATGAGCAGCGCGCGCGGCTGCGCCTGCTGCTCGAGGATCCCGACACCTGGGCGCTGCGACCCGGCTGGCACCGCTACGTCGTGCACGGTGACGCTGCCACCCTGGTCGACCCCGGCACGCTCACCCGCGACCAGCGCATCGCCGCGCTGGCCTGGCTGGGCCAGCAGCGTCACGTGCTCTACCGGGTCCTGGAGGGGGGCTCCCGCGCCCCCGCGGGCTGGGTCGAGTCCCTGCCGATCTCCCGGCGGTTGGCGAGCAGCTGACCGCGGATCCCGGGCCGGTTCAGGTTGCCCCGGGACCGTCCAGCGAGGCGGCGACCCGTCCGAGCGTGCTCAGCCAGCGGTCGGGATCGGTGGCCTTGCGGCGCAGGTGCTCGGCGACCTCCGGGTGCGGCAGGATCAGAAAACGCTCCTGCTCGAGGCCGGCGACCACCGCCGCGGCGACGTCCTCGGGCTCGAGCACCTCACCGGTGGCCACGACCGCCCGCGCGGCCGGCTCGCCGGCCTCCAGCCCTTCGGTCAGCAGCGGGGTGCGCACCCCCTGGGGGCAGAGCGCCGCGACGTGGATGCCCCGGTGCCCGTAGGTCAGCGCGAGCCACTCGGCGAACGCCACCGCCGCGTGCTTGCTGACCGCGTAGGGCGCGTCACCGATCATCGTGAGCAGCCCGGCCGCCGAGCAGGTCTGCAGCAGGGCCCCCCGGCCCCGCTCGAGCATGGCCGGCAGCGCGGCGCGGGCAGCGTGCACGTGGGCGAGCACGTTGACCTCGAGGCTGCGGTTCCAGTCTTCGTCGTCGGCCTCGAGCCCGCGGCCGGTGCCGATCCCCGCGTTGGAGCACAGCAACCCGATCGGCCCGAACTCGGCCCGCGCACGCGCCACCATCGCCTCCACGGCGGCACGGTCGGCCACGTCCACCCGCACGGGCAGTACCGGGGGCCCGGAGATCGACGCCGCCACGTCCCGGGCCGCGTCCTCGTCGAGGTCGGCGAGCAGCAGCCCGGCCGCACCCTCCGCCGCGAAGCGCCGCGCCATCGCGGCGCCGATGCCACTGCCCGCGCCGGTGATGACCACGACCTCACCCGCGACCTTCATGCCCGCCTCCTCGTGTCTCGCTCGGTGCGTCGGGTTCAGGCCAGTGCGTCCAGGGCGGCCAGCTGCCCGGCATCCAGTCGCAGGCTCGACGCGGCCACGTTCTCCTCGAGGTGTTCGGGTGAGCCCGTGCCCGGGATCGGCAGCTGGACGGGCGAGCGGTGCAGCAGCCAGGCCAGCGACACCTGTGCCGGCGTGGCGCCGGCGGCCTCGGCCACCTCCCGGATGGTCGCCGCCACGTCACCGTCGGGCGCTGCCAGCCGGCCGGTGGCGATCGGGAACCATGGCAGGAACCCGATGCCGAGCTCGGTGCAGCGCGCCAGCACCGGCTCCGCCGCCCGTTCGAGCAAGTTGTAGCGGTTCTGCACCGTGGCGACGGGCACGATGTCCCGTGCCTGCTCGAGGTCCTCGACGCTGACCTCGGAGAGCCCGACCTCCCGGACCTTGCCCTCGCTGCGCAGCTCGGCGAGCAGCCCGAACTGGTCCTCGGCCGCCACCTGCGGGTCGATGCGGTGCAGTTGGAAGAGATCAATCGTGTCGACCCCGAGCCGTCGCAGGCTCAGCTCGACGCACTGGCGCAGGTAGGTGGGCCGACCAAGCGCGTGCCACTGGCCGGGTCCGGTGCGCACCAACCCGGCCTTGGTGGCCACCACCACCCCATCGTAGGGATCACCGGACCGGCCGGTGTGCAGCGCCGCGCGGATCAGCTCCTCGGACACCCCCGGCCCGTAGCTGTCCGCGGTGTCGATCAGATCGACACCGAGTTCGACCGCGCGACGCAGCACCTGCAGCGCGCGGTCGCGGTCGGGTGGGTCGCCCCACACGCCTTCGCCGGTGATGCGCATGGCGCCCAAGCCCATGCGGTGCACCCGCAGGCCCTCACCGAGATCGAACTGCCCGGAGGCGTGAGCAGCAGGGGCGGTCATGGTCGGGCTCCTCGCGGTCGCGGGCAGCAGTGCGGCCGGGGCACCAGCCTAGGCGGCGATCGCCACCGGTCCCGGACCCGCCTATCCTCGCTGCTGACCGGGATTCGGGATCCCGACCGACGAGCCGGTGGACGTCACGTGCGCAACCAGGTGCAACTGATCACCTACGCCGACCGCCTCGGGGGCTCCTTCCCGGCGCTCACGGGCCTGCTCAGCGGTCCGTTGTCCGGGCTGTTCGGCGGCGTGCACGTGCTGCCCTTCTTCGACCCGATCGACGGCGCGGATGCCGGATTCGACCCGAGCGACCATCGTGAGGTGGATCCGAGGCTCGGCACCTGGCACGACGTCGAGGCGCTTGCCGCGGTGGCGCCGTTGATGGCCGACCTGATCGTCAACCACGTGTCGGTCGACTCCCCGCAGTTCCAGGACTTCCTGGCCCACGGGGAGGATTCCGCCTCCGCGGGGATGTTCCTGACGCTGGACAAGGTGTTCCCCGACGGGGCGCGGGAGGCCGACCTGCTGACCATCTACCGGCCGCGGCCCGGCCTGCCGCTGACGCCGGTGACGCTGGCCGACCGCACGCGACGCATCGTGTGGACCACCTTCACCGCCGGCCAGGTCGACGTCGACGTGCGCGATCCCGCCACCCGGGAGTACCTCGACGCGATCCTGGACCGCTTCGCGGCCCACAACATCCGCATGGTGCGCCTCGATGCGGTGGGCTATGCGGTCAAGACCGCCGGCACCTCGTCGTTCATGACCCGCGACACCTTCGCCTTCATCGGCGAACTGACCGCGCGGGCCCATCAGCGCGGCATCGAGGTGCTGGTCGAGGTGCACAGCCACTGGCGCACACAGGTCGAGATCGCCGAGCAGGTCGACTGGGTGTACGACTTCGCGCTGCCACCGCTGGTGCTGCATGCGCTGTTCACCGGCTCGGCGGACCGCCTGCGCCGGTGGTGTGAGATCCGGCCGCGCAACGCGGTGACGGTGCTCGACACCCACGACGGGATCGGGGTCATCGACGTCGGCCCCGACACCTCCGAGGTGGCGCACCTCGGCCTGCTCGACGCCGGCGAGATCGACGAGTTGGTCGAGGGCATCCACGAACACAGCCACGGGGCGAGCCGGCTGGCGACCGGCGCCGCCGCCTCCAACGTCGACCTCTACCAGGTGAACTCGACCTACTTCGACGCGCTCGGCGCCGACGAACGCGCCTACCTGCTGGCCCGGATGATCCAGCTGGTGCTGCCCGGCGTGCCCCAGATCTACTACGTCGGACTGCTCGCCGGCCACAACGACGTCGAGTTGCTGCACCGCACCGGGGTGGGCCGCGACATCAACCGCCACCACTACACCGACGACGAGGTCGAGGCCGCCCTACGCCGTCCGGTGGTCCAGCGGCTCAAGGCGCTGATCCGGCTGCGCAACGACCATCCGGCCTTCGACGGCACCTGGGAGCTGCTGCCGGGCGAGGGCGCCGAGCTCGGCATGCGGTGGACCGACGCGGACCACCACCTCGAGTTGCGGATCGACGTCGCCGCGCGCAGCTTCACGCTGACCTACAGCGAAGCCGGGGGCATCCGCCGGGTCACGGACCTCGCCGACCTCATCGAGCAGCCGAGCTGACCCACACCGTCGGCCGAACCCGACCCGGGCGGGGCCGCTTCAGCCGGTGACCGGTCGCGTCCAGCCGTGCGCGTCGCCGACCTCGCCGCGCTGCACCGCGAGCAAGGCCGTGCGCAGCCGGCGGGTCGCAGCTCCCACCTGCCCGTCCCCGAGCCGGCGCGACCGACCGTCCAGCACGAGGTGGCCGACCCCGGTGAGCACCGCCGCCGTGCCCGACACGGCGGCCTCCCCGGACCAGTCGGTGAGCTCCTCGACCCGGACCTCGCGCTCCTCGACGTCGTCGCCCAGATCCCGTGCCAGGGTCAGCACCGTGTCGCGGGTGACTCCGTGCAGGAAGGCGGGATCGAGCGCGGGAGTGACCACGCGGCCCTCATCGAGCAGCAGGAAGTTGGCCGCCCCCGTCTCCTGCACGAGGCCGTCGGGGGCGAACAGCACCTGGTCGGCACCGTGCGCGGCCCGGGCGTGCCGGATCACCCCCAGCGCCAGCACGTAGTTGGCCCCGGCCTTGGCCTCCCCGAACTGCGGGGTGGTGCGCGGCAGCACGGTCTCCACCGCCAACCTCAGCGCCCGCTCGCCATCCGCGAAGTAGTCCCCCACGGGGCTGGCGAGCACCGTGAGCAGGGCCGTGGCCGACGGGGAGGCGGCCGACCCAATGTTGGGCTCGGTCCCGATCAGCAGCGGCCTCAAGTACAGCGCACCGGGCGGGTCGGGCACCACCTCGAGGTTGGCCGCGACCGCAGCGTGGATCGCCGCCTCGACGAGCCCGGCGTCGGGCACCGGCAGATGCACCAGCGCGGACGAACGGCGCAGCCGTGCGACGTGCCGGTCGACGCGGAACAGACGCACCACGCCGTCCACCCCGCGGTGGGCCTTGAGCCCCTCGAAGCAGGCGCTGCCGTAGTGCAGCACATGCGCGAAGGGGTGCAACTCGAGGGGGGCGACCGGCACCGCCCGCGGGGTCGAGAACACCCCGTCGACGGCCTCGCTTACCACCATCACGGGAGCCGGCACCGTCCCGAACGGAGGCGCCGGCCTGCGGGCGGGGGCGGTCGTCACGGAAGCCTCCTGGGCGCACACCGGTGCGCGCACGCTAGCCGCCCACGCACCAGGGTGTGGTGCCCTACCGTGAGCGCTGCCGCGCCACCGACGGCGGCGACACGGACCCCCCGACCACGCCATGAGGCCGACCATGACCGAACGCGACTACGACCTGGTGCTGCTCGGCGCGACCGGCTTCACCGGCCGGCTCACCGCCGCCCACCTCGCCGCCCGGCTGGCCGAGCTGCCCGGTGACCTCGCCCCGCGCTGGGCGATCGCCGGACGCGACCGCACCCGCCTGGAGGCCGTCGCGGCGGAGCTGCCCGGCGAGGTCGGCATCGAGGTCGTCGACGTGCACGACCTGGTCGGCCTGCTGGAGCTGACCGCACGCACGCGGGTGCTGGCGACCACCGTCGGGCCCTACGCGCGGCACGGCGAACTCGTCGCCCAGGCCTGCGTGCGCTCGGGTGCCCACTACGCCGACATCACCGGCGAACCGGCCTTCGTGACGCTGCTGCGCCAGCGCTACGACGCGGATGCGCGCCGGGCCGGCGTGAAGCTGGTCAGCTGCTGCGGGTTCGACTCCGTGCCTCACGACCTCGGGGCCCGCTTCACGGTCGCGCAGCT
>SLLJ01000246.1 GCA_007134165.1 Nitriliruptoraceae bacterium
CCGACGGGGATCGGGCGGGACCGATGAGAATCCGGCCAGGCCGGGCTCACCAGGGCTGCACCGCACCCCGCAACTCGGCGATTGACGCGAACCCCCGTTCCCCCAGCCAGCGCCGCAGCCCGCCGATCAGGTGCTGGCCCACGAACGGGTCCACGAACGTCGAGGTACCGACGGCCACCGCGCTCGCGCCCGCACGCACGAACTGGATCACGTCGCCGACCTCGCGGACCCCGCCGCAGCCGATGATCGGAACGTCGGGAAGCGCCTGGTGGACCTGATGCACCGCCCGTACCGCTACCGGACGGATCGCCGGGCCCGACAGCCCTCCGTAGGTGTTGGCGAGCTCCGGGTGGCCGGTGTCGGGATCGATGGCCATGCCCAGCAGCGTGTTGATCAGCGTCAGGCCATCGGCGCCGGCCGCCACGACCTGCTCGGCCACCCCCGGCAGGTCGGTGACATCGGCGGTGAGCTTGGCGAGCACCGGCACCTCGGCCTCGCGGTGCACGGCCGAGATGACCTCCGCGCTGTCGGGTCCGGAGCAGGCGAACACCAGTCCGCGGTGCGAGACGTTCGGACACGACAGGTTGACCTCGAGCGCGACGATGCCGGGCTGGCGGCGCAGCGCGCGGGCGACGTGTCGGAAGTCATCAGGGGTGGTGCCCGCGATCGAGGCGATGACCTTGGCGCCGCGCTCCGCCAGCCACGGCAGGTCGTGCTCGAGCCAGGCCTCCACCCCTGGGTTCTGCAGCCCGATGGCGTTGAGCATCCCGGCCGGGGTCTCGGCCATACGGGGTGTTGGCAGGCCCTGGCGGGGCTCGCGGGTGATCGACTTGACGACGATCGCACCGAGCTCGGTGATGTCGTAGAACCGGTCGACCTCCCGGCCGGAGGCGAAGCAGCCCGACGCCGTCGTGATCGGGTTGTCGAGGTGGATCCCTGCCAGGTCGACGGCGAGATCGACCTCGGCCTCGGTCTCGGGTACCTCTCGGGCGGCGAGCTCGCTCGCATCGACGCGGCGGACCTCGGCGCTCATCGCTCCCCCCAAAGCTCGCGCTCCCGTGCGCGACGTTGCGCATCCGCGGCCGAGGTGGCCGCAGCCGAGGTGGCGGCGGGCGGGATGGCAACAGACGTCCCACCGACGCCGGTCTGCTCCCAGGCCACCCGGGCACCGTCGAGCACCGGCCCCTCCAGGCAGGAGCGCACCATGCGCACCGACCCGTCCGCGGTATGCATTGGCAGCACACAGGTGAAACACACACCGATGCCGCAGGCCATGCGTTCCTCGACCGCGACCTGCACCGGCAGGCCGAGCTCCCGGCAGCGCTCGGAAACTGCCGCGAGCATCGGGTTGGGCCCGCAGGCGTAGACCACACCGGTGCGGCTGGCGGTCGCGACCCGGTCGAGCACGTCGGTGACCCGGCCCTGGGTGCCGGCGGACCCGTCCTCGGTGGTCAGTGTGACGCTGGCACTGCTGCGCTTGGCCTCGATGATGTCGAACAGCCGCTCGCGGGTCGCGGCCCCGACGATCATGTCGGTGCGCAGCCCCTTGCGGGTCAGCACGTCGGCGAGGAACAGCAGCGGAGCGGTGCCGTACCCGCCGCCCACCAGCAGGCAGGGCACCTTGCGCTGCGGCAGCGGGAAGGGGGTGCCCAGCGGCCCGATCACGTCGAGCACGTCGTGGGGCTCCACGGTGGTCAGCCAGCGGGTGCCCGGCCCGTGGGCGTCGAACACCACGTCGATGGTGCCGGCATACGGTCCCTTGCTCGACACCTTCGCGATCGAGAACGGGCGGCGCAGCAGGGTGCCGGGTGCGTCGACGGCGAGGTTGACGAACTGCCCGGGCCGAGCGCGTTCGGCGATCTCCCGGGCCGAGAACGACAGATGCCAGTAGACCCCTTCGCGACGGCGGGTGAGCACCTCGCACTGGGCGCGCACCGGGGTGTCGGCGTCGCGCCGGCCCTCGACGTTGCCGGCCGGTGAGACCATCAGTGGGCTCCTCCCCCTTCGTTGCCGGCGGTGTACTCGGCCGTCCGGGCACGCAGCGCGGCCTGATGCTCTTGCAGCGAGCGTACGGTCAGCGGGCCACGCTGCAGCGACTCCACGCCCTGGATCGCGGCCAGAATGCCGGCCAGGGTGGTGATGCAGGGCACCCCGTTGGTCACTGCCGCCTCACGGATCTCGTAGCCGTCGCCGCGGGTGCCCGACCCGAACGGGGTGTTGAGCACCAGCCCGACCTGCCCGGAGGCGAGCCGGTCGAGGATGTCACGGTCCCCGCGCGAGACCTTGCCGACCACCTGCACGGGCAGCCCGGCGCGCTGCAACACGTCGGCGGTGCCCTCGGTGGCGACGATGTCGAAGCCGAGGTCGATCAGCCGCTTGACGGGGAACACGATGGCGCGCTTCTCGCGGTTGGCGACCGACACGAACACCGACCCGGAGGTCGGCAGGACCATGGAGCCGGTGCCGGCCTGGGACTTGGCGAATGCCGCCCCGAAGTCGATGTCGATGCCCATGACCTCACCGGTGGAGCGCATCTCGGGGCCGAGCAGCGCGTCCACGCCGGGGAACCGGTCGAAGGGCAGCACCGCCTCCTTGACCGCGACGTGGTCGGAGCGGGGGCCACGGACCACATCATGGACGGGCAGCAACCCTTCGCCACGCAGGTCCGCCAGCCGGGTGCCGGCCATGACGCGCGCAGCCACCTTGGCCAGCGGGACGCCGGTGGCCTTGGAGGAGAACGGCACGGTGCGCGACGCCCGCGGGTTGGCCTCGATGCACCACAGCACGTCGTCCTTGAGCGCGAACTGCACGTTGATCAGCCCGCGCACCCCGAGTCCCCGCGCAATGCCCTCGGTGATGCGTGCCACCTCGGCTTCCTGACCGCGCCCCAGCGTGATCGGCGGCAGGGTGCAGGCCGAGTCGCCCGAGTGCACCCCCGCCTCCTCGATGTGCTCGAGCACGCCGCCGACGAACAGCTCCTCGCCGTCGAACACCGCGTCGACATCGATCTCGATCGCGCCTTCGAGGAAGCGGTCGACGAGAATCGGCTGGTCGGGGGCGGCGGCCAGCGCCTCGGTGAGGTAGCGCTGCAGGCCGGCGTCGTCGTAGACGATCTGCATCGCCCGTCCCCCGAGCACGTACGACGGGCGCACCAGCACCGGGAAGCCCACCCGGGAGGCGACCTCGCGCGCCTCCTCGAAGGAACGCGCGATGCCGCCGGGGGGCATGGCCACCTCGAGCTCGCGCATCAGCGCCCCGAAGCGTCCACGGTCCTCGGCGGCGTCGATCGCGTCGGGCGGGGTGCCCCAGATCGGTACGCCGGCGGCCGCGAGGTCCGCGGCGAGCTTCAGCGGGGTCTGCCCGCCGAGCTGCACCAGCACCCCAACCGGCTGCTCGCGGTGACAGACCTCGAGCACGTCCTCGAAGGTCAGCGGCTCGAAGTACAGCCGGTCGGCGGTGTCGTAGTCGGTCGACACCGTCTCCGGGTTGCAGTTGACCATGATGGTCTCGTAGCCAGCGTCTTTCAGCGCGAACACCGCGTGCACACAGCAGTAGTCGAACTCCACGCCCTGCCCGATGCGGTTGGGCCCGGAGCCCAGCACGATCACCTTCTCACGCGTCGAGGCGGTGACCTCGTCCTCGTCCTCGTAGGTCGAGTAGTGGTAGGGCGTGAACGCTTCGAACTCCGCCGCGCAGGTGTCCACGGTCTTGTACACGGGCCGGATGCCTGCCGCGTGCCGCCGCTCGCGCACATGGGACGCCGAGGTGGCGAGCAGCAGGGCGAGGTGATCGTCGGAGAACCCGTCGCGCTTTGCCTCGTGCAGCAGGTCGTCGGGCACCGCGGCGAGGTGCTCGTGGGCACGCAGCTCACGGCGGCGCTGCACCAGCTGCAGCAGCTGGTCGACGAACCACGGGTCGTAGCCGGTCAGTTCGGCGATGCGCTCCACCGTCCAGCCCCGGGTCAGGGCCTCGTCCACGACCGCCAGCCGGTCGGCGGTGGGACGGGCGAGCCGCGCGGCCACCTCGTCGTCGGGGATGTCCAGCGACGCCGAGGCACCGAAGCCGACGGTGCCGTCCTCCAGCGAGCGCAGGCCCTTGTTGAGCGCCTCCTTGAAGGTGCGGCCGATCGCCATGACCTCGCCGACCGACTTCATCCGGGTGGTGAGCACCTCATCGGTGCCGCGGAACTTCTCGAACGCGAAGCGCGGGATCTTGACCACCACGTAGTCGATCGACGGTTCGAACGCGGCCTTGGTCTCGCGGGTGATGTCGTTGGCGATCTCGTCCAGGGTGTAGCCCAGCGCCAGCTTCGCGGCGATCTTGGCGATCGGGAACCCGGTGGCCTTGCTGGCCAGGGCCGAGGAGCGCGACACCCGCGGGTTCATCTCGATCACGACCATGCGCCCGGTGGTCGGGTCGATGGCGAACTGCACGTTGGAGCCGCCGGTCTCCACCCCGATGCGGCGCAGCACCGCGAAGGCCGCGTCACGCATGCGTTGGTACTCAGGGTCCGACAGCGTCATCGCCGGCGCGACGGTGATCGAGTCGCCGGTGTGCACGCCCATCGCATCGAGGTTCTCGATCGGGCAGATGATCACGCAGTTGTCGTGCGCATCGCGCATGACCTCGAGCTCGAACTCCTTCCAGCCGACCACCGACTCCTCGACCAGCACCTGGTGCACCGGCGAGTCGGCCAACCCCTGGCGGATCATGCGGGTCAGTTCGTCGCGGTCGTAGGCGATGCCTCCGCCCTTGCCACCCAGCGTGAAGGAGGGCCGCAGCACCACCGGATAGCCGTACTCCTCGGCCGCGGCGAGGGCCGCCTCGGCGTGGTCGACGTAGGTGGAGCGCGGGGACTCGAGCCCGATCTCGGTCATCGCGTCCTTGAACAACTGGCGGTCCTCGGCGGTCTGGATGGCCTCGAGATCGGCGCCGAGCACCTCCACGCCGTAGCGCTCGAGCACGCCGGAGCGCGACAGGTCCACTGCGAGGTTGAGCGCGGTCTGGCCCCCGAGGGTGGGCAGCAGCGCATCGGGACGCTCGGCCTCGATCACGGCGGTGACCGCCTCCACGGTCAGCGGTTCGACGTAGGTGGCGTCGGCGAAGGCCGGGTCGGTCATGATCGTGGCCGGGTTGGAGTTGACCAGGATGACCCTCAGGCCCTCCTCGCGCAGCACCTTGCAGGCCTGGGTGCCCGAGTAGTCGAACTCGCAGGCCTGACCGATGACGATCGGGCCCGAGCCGAGCACCAGCACGCTGCTGAGATCCTCGCGGCGCGGCATCAGCTTCCCCCTCCCCCGGTGCGGGCACCGGTTCGGTGCGCCTCCATCAGGGCGCTGAAGCGGTCGAACAGGTAGCGCGCATCGCTCGGCCCGGGTGCGGCCTCCGGGTGGTACTGCACGCTGAACACCGGCAATTCACGGGCGCTGAGCCCCTCCACGACGTCGTCGTTGAGGTTGATGTGGGAGACCTCGACCACGCCGTGTTCGGCGGTGGCGAAGGCGTGCTCGTCGACCTGCTCGCCGAGGCTGGAGGCCTTCACGGCGAAGCCGTGGTTGTGGGAGGTGATCTCCACCACCCCGTCCGCTCGGCGCAGCACCGGTTGGTTCACCCCACGGTGGCCGAAGGTGAGCTTGTAGGTGTCGGCGCCGAGCGCATGGCCGACCAGCTGCGAACCCAGGCAGATGCCGAAGATCGGGACCTCGCCGAGCAGCGCGCGGGTGGTGGCGATCCCGCCCGCCACGGTGGCGGGGTCGCCGGGGCCGTTGGACAGGAACAGCCCGTCGGGCTCCAGCGCCCGGACCTGATCGGCGGTGGCGGCGGCGGGGAGCACGTGAACCTCGGCGCCCTGCTCGGTGAGGTAGGTGCCGATCGAGCGCTTCATCCCGAAGTCGAGCGCCACCACCCGGAAACGCGGGGTCGGAACCGGGGTGTGCCCGGCGTCGGGGGTGCCCGGCGCGCCGGGTGAACCGTCGGCCGGGGGCAGCACGTAGGGCTCGGTGGTGGAGACCTGCGAAGCAAGTTCCGCGCCCTGCATGCCGGGGCTGTCCAGCACGCGCGCGAGCAGCGCGTCCACCTCCAGCACTTCGGTCGACAATCCGGCGCGCATCGCGCCGCGCTCGCGCAGATGGCGGGTCAGCCGGCGAGTGTCGATCCCCTCGATGCCGACGATCCCAGCGTCGGTCAGCGAGGTGCGCAGGTCGCGCTGCGAGCGCCAGGATGACGGACGCCGCGCAGCTTCGCGGACCACGAACCCGGCGACCTGCAGACGGTCGGACTCCATGTCCTGGTCGTTGAGGCCGTAGTTGCCGACGTGCGGGGCCGTCATCGCCACGATCTGGCGGCGGTAGGAGGGATCGCTGAGCACCTCCTGGTACCCGGCCATGCCGGTGTTGAACACCGCCTCGCCGGTCACCGTGCCGCTCGCGCCGATCGAGCGGCCCCGGAAGGTCGTGCCGTCCTCGAGTACCAGCAGCGCGTCGGGCCCGACCTGGGTCGGGACCATGTGGGACAGACGGCTCATGGGTGGCCTCCGACCCCGGCGCCCGCGGCGCCCGCGGCGCCCGGCGCCACCACCTCGCCGTCACGCAGGGTGAAGCGCCCGCGCAGCAGCGTGTGCACCGCCCGTCCGGTCACCTCACGCCCGTGGAACGGGTTGTTGCGCGCCTTGGAGCGCAGCCGGGCCGCGTCGACCGTCCAGAGATGGTCGGGGTCGAGCACCGCGAGGTTGGCCGGCGCGCCGGGCGCGATCGCACCGGCGTGGCCGTGCAGGTTGCGCACCGCGCGTGCCCCAGTGGTGAACCGTGCGACCGCCGTGAGCGGGTCGAGCAGCCCGGGGCGGATCAGGTGGGTGTTGATCACCGCGAAGGCGGTCTCGAGCCCGAGCATGCCGCAGGGGGCGTGCTCCCACTCCTGGTCCTTGAGTTCGGGCGGGTGGGGGGCGTGGTCGGTCGCGATCACGTCGATGGTCCCGTCGGCCAGGGCCTCGCGCAGCGCGTCGAGGTCCCGGGCGGTGCGCACCGGCGGGTTGACCTTGTGCACCGGGTCGTAGCCGGCGACCAGCTCGTCGGTGAGGGTGAGGTGGTGGGGGGTGACCTCGGCGGTGACCCGCACGCCGCGGGCCTTGGCGGCACGGACCAGCTCCACGGCACCCGCGGTGGTCACGTGCAGCACGTGCAGCCGCGCGCCGACCCCTTCGGCGAGGATCAGATCGCGAGCGATCATGATCTCCTCGGCCTCCCGCGGCCAGCCGGGCAGCCCCAGCAGTGAGGAGAGCTCGCCTTCGTTCATCTGCGCATCCGCGGTGAGGTCGGGGTCCTCGCTGTGGTTGCACAGCA
>SLLJ01000323.1 GCA_007134165.1 Nitriliruptoraceae bacterium
GCCGCCATCGTCCAGATCCCTCCCGAGGTCTTCTGGCGCCTGGTCGAGCAGCGCCCCGAGCTGTGCCGGCGGCTGCTGGTGTCGCTGGCCACGCGCCTCGAGCGCTCTCAGCGTCGCCTCCACGCGGTGACCTCCGGAGACCTCGGCCAGCAGGTCGCGTCCGTGCTCCTCGACGAAGCGGGCGACACCGCGGGCGAGGTGCGCCTCACCCAGGCGACCATCGCCCAGCTGATCGGGTCGACGCGGCCCAGCGTGAACCGGGCGCTCAAGCAGCTGGCCACTGCGGGGCACCTCGAACTCGGATACGGGCGCCTCGAGGTGGTCGATCCGGTGGGGCTTCGGGGGGTCGTCGACTGCTGCCGGTGACGGCCGCACTGCGAGATGGTGTCGCAGCCGACATTCGGGGACGGGGGGCTGCCCGGGGTCTGTTCCCCCTTCGACGGCGAAACGCCCGTTCGCCACCGACGAGGAGATCACCGATGAGCACAACCGCCTGGATCACGCGGCCCGGTCTGCAGGTCGACCCCGCAACGCGCACCCGCCATCCCAGCATCGGCCTGGCGCTCGCTCTGGCCGGGATGATGCTGACGGTCATCGCCGCGTTCATCAGCGCAGCGGTCATCGACCGCATCGCCACCGGCGGTGACACCAGCAACCTCACGACCGCGTTCGCCCTCAACACCTTCGGGCTCGGCGTCATCAAGGTCGGCATCGCCGTCGTACTCGTCGGCATCGTGCTCGGCCTGTGGCGGCGGGTGAGCGCGGTCACCTCGGCCCTCCCGAAGCTGCGGGCCGCCGCCGGTTTGCCACCACCGGGCCCGTCCTCGCCGATGGTCACGACCACGACCGCCTACGGGACGACCGAGATCACGGCCACGGCTCCCGACCCGCTGCCCATCCACCGCATGGCCGAGCGGCTCTGGCTGCCGATGCTGGTCATGGGCGCGATGGCGCTGACCATCGGCCTGTTCGTCGGCCTTGGCGCCGCCGGAGCCGAGGCCGGCAGCGAGTCGTCGCGCCAACTCAGCGCCTGGGCGCAGGGCACGCTGTTCCTGGGCGAGGGGCTGCTGCTCGCGGGGATCGCCCTGCTGCTCGGCACGATCCTGTCCGGTCTGCGCCGAGGTGGCGCCGAGGTCCAGGAGTCGCTCGGGGTCCCGGTCCAGACGCTGGCCATGCCGGCGACGGCCAAGGTCTTCATCGGGCTGATGATGCTCGGGATGATGGCTGCGATCGCCCAGTTCGTCCTCTACGGGGTCGCTGCGGCCAACGCGGCCGATGCCTCGGCCTACGCGGTGTTGGTCACCTGGCTCGGTCCGCTCCGCGAGGTCGCACTGGGCGTGCTGCTCGCCTCGATCGTCCTGGCGCTGGCCACGATCGCCCGAGCCCTGGGCTTCCAGTTCCACCGCATCCGTCAACTCGCGGCCGCCGACGCCTGAGCCCTGCCTCGACCTGCATCCGAACCCGCCCGAACCGGGCACCCACAAGGAGCACGACATGACGACCCCGACCACGTCCAGCGCCGCGAAAGGCTCGGCACCGACCACCACCCCCGTGACCCGCCCGGACGACTTCCCGGTGGTCGGCTCGGAGCGCAGCCTCGGCTTCAACCTCCCCCAGAACATGGGTCGCGTCCTGTGGGCGCCGATGCTCGCGATGGCGCTGATGGCCTTCGCCGCGGCCCTCATCCTCGGGTTCGTGCGAGCTGACGTCGTGGCGAGCCGACCCGACGATGCCCTCGCTCTGCGGCAACTGCAGCACGTCACCGCCGGGGTGATGTTCCTCGGCTTCACGGCGGTCTTCTCCGCGATCGTCTTTGCGATCGCCCGCATCCTCGGGACCTTCCGGGACGGCGGGGGCACGCTGCAGCAGGCGACCACTGGGCAGGTGCAGACCCTCAAGATGCCGATCACGGCACGCGCGATGGTGGCGTTGATGATGATGGGCATGATGGCCATCGTCGTGGCGGTGATCGGGCACTTCGTCGCGGCGGCCGGCACGACCTCGGCGAACCTTGCCGACTCCGAGCAGATGTTCGCCGTATGGGAGATCGTGCGCCGCATCGGTGCGTCGCTGCACCTCGTGGCGATCGTCTTCGGGCTGGTCACCATCCTCGGCGTCCTGCGCTTCCAGTCGGTGCGCCTGGGCGAACTCGCGGCCGAGGTCACCGCCCGCAGGCGCGGCTGACCGCCTGCCTCGGCCTCCGACACGTGCTCGGGGGCCGCGTTCCCCACCTTCGGGACCGACCTTCCGCCTCCGAGTCCCACGAGAACCCGATCGTGTCCCAGCTCCGCTGACCCAATCTCCGGACGATCCGAGGCTTGCTGGGCATCGCCGCCGTCGTGCTGCTGCTCCAAGCGGGTTCGGACGGTGTGCCGGTGCTCGCCGGCCCCGAGACCTCGCTGGCATGCTGCTGCTGATCGTGAGCCGACCAGACGGACCGTCGGGCACCGCGTTCGACCAACGCGTCGACGGACGCAGTCTGACCTTCGCCGAGCATGACGGTCAACTCGTCGTCCTGGTTCTCCTTCGGCGCGTCGTTCCCGGACACCGACGTCTTCGACGCCGAGGTGGCGGGCGATCGGGCGGCCTGACGACACCACCGGGTCGGGTGGGCGGCCAGTCGGCGCGGTTCCGCCCGTGGCACCGATCGCGTGGCCTTCAACCGGCGCCGAGCCAGCCGCGGATCCGCTCGCCGCTGGCGGTCTCCCGGTCGACGCCGCGCAGGATCGCGGTGGGGCGCCCGGCGAGCAGTGGGCGAACGGCCGCCGCCGCGATCACCTCCAGCGTTCGGGAGTCGTCGAATGCCGTGTCGGCGGATGCGGGACTCGCCGACGGACTCCCGTCGCTCGCGACCTCCACCCCGAGTGGGCCGTCGAGGCCGAGGCCACGGGCACGTTCGAGCAGTTGCGCCTGGGTCAGCTCCAGGCCGCCCACGACCAGCGCGAGCAGGTCCGGGTCGGCCCGCGCAGCGGGCGGATGGTCCGGGAAGGCCTGGCAGGCGCGGGTCCAGGCTTCACCATCCACCGGTCCCTGCGGTCCGCCGTCGATGGCGTCGCCGAGCCACAGCACTTCCTCGGCCCCGCTCGGCGCAGTCCGGCCTTCCTGCACGACCGCCACCGTCGCCGGGTCGGGGGTGGGGGCCAGGTCGGGGGTGGCGGCCGGCGGGGTCGGCCGCAGGTCGGGAAACTCCACCACCACGCCCGACCACCAGGCGGCGTACAGCACGGCCACGGCCGGCCACCCCAAGGCAACGTCGAGGTGGAGCCGGTCCCCGGGTTCGAGCATCAGGTCCGTACCGAGCAGATGGGCCCCCTTGGCGGCCCACTGCGCCAGCGAGACCGCGCTCTGCTCCTCCCGGACCTCGGGGCGGAGCACGGTGAGCAGCGGACGGTGACCGAGCGCTTCGCGCGCACGGGTCAGCGCTTCGGCGAGGTCACGGGCCCCGTCGAGCGAGGCAGGGGTCGGGCCGAGCACGGCGGTCGGTCTCCCAGGTGGTGTCCGGGTGACGAGGCTAGCCAGGCCGACGTGGATGTCCCGTGGCGCCGGGGGCCGACAGCGCACTCACCTCCCGAGTTCAGCGACGTCGCGCTGATACCTTCGGCAGGAGGCGCGCGTGCTCTCCGATGTGGCCTCCGTGCCGCTCGAGGCTCCTCGAACCGGTGGTCGGCAGCCCGATGGTCCGGGAACCGTCCAGGGCGGCGTGCCGTCCCACTGCACCCCGTCGGATACCGCTCCGCCCCGTCGGCTCGCTCAGGAGCACACCAGCAGGATGACCACGACCCACTCTCCGCTGATCTCCTCGGGCCGTCGCGCACCGCGCCGGCCCTGGTGGCGCTGGCTCGGGATTGCGCTCGGGATCGCGCTGCTCGTCGTGGTCGTCGCCGGGGTGCTGGCCGGCGTGCTCTGGGCCTACAGCTGGGTCCGGCTCGGCCCCGATCAGCTCACGGTGCTCGAGGAGGACCTCACCGCTCGGGGCGGCGAGCCTCCTCGGGCGCCGGCCGACGCAACGACCTACCTGGTGATGGTGACCGAGCCGGTCCGCGACCCGACCGTTCCGACCCAGCCGGCGCTGGCCGCACCGGTGCTGCTCGTCCAGGTCGGGGGCCCGCGCACCGAGCCGGCCGTGGTCGCTCTGCCGGAGAACCTGCCGGTCGCCCGGGAGGGCGACGGGCTGCTGACCCTTCAGCAGATCCAGGCGGCGGGTGGCCCCGACGGGATCGTGCGTGCCCTGACCGACTACACCTCCGTGGCGCTCGATCACCTCGTGATCGCCACCACCGAACTGCTGCCCGAACTGCTCGGCCCGCTCGGACCGGTGGAACGATGCGGGGTGACCGGCTGCCGCGAGATCACCGCGGACGAGGTGCGCGGCGCCGTCACCCAGGGCTCGGCCGAGGAACGGATCCGCAGCGTCGTGGATGTGTTGCCTGATCTCGCCGGCGACCTCGACGTCGGGTTCGTGATGCGCCACCCGTTGGTGACCCGTCGAGCAATCGATGCGCTGGCCGATGAGTTGATCACGGACGTTTCCCTCCGGGGCCGCGCGCTGTTCGACCTCGCCGAGGCGTTCGCCGTGCCCACCGACGTCGAGGTGGTGACCATCGAGGCCGAGACCGATCCGGACACCAGCGAGCTGATCGTGCTGCCGGAGCGCGCTGAGCTGCGCTTCGCCCAGCTGCGCGATGGCCTGCCGCTGGTTCCCGACGAACCGGAAGATCCCGACGGCCTCGACGACGATCCGTTCGACGGGACCCGGACGCCGGCCGAGGACCAGCCGACGCTCGCGGTCGTCAACGGTGCGGGGGTCGCCGGGCTCGCCGGCGACATCGCCGCTCGAATCGAGGCGGCCGGCTTCGCGGTGCTGGGCACGGGCAACGCCCCCACCTTCGATCGTGAGGTGACCGAGGTCGCCTACGACCAGGACGATTCCGATGCCCAGGAGCTCGCCGAACAGGTCGCCGACCTGCTGCGAGCGGTGCCGGTCCCGGTGCCCACCACGCTCAGCTTCGAGGCCGAGCCCGTCGCGGTGCTCGTCACCGTCGGGGCCGACCTCGACGAATCGGAGTAGTCCATGACCGAGGACACCGGAGCGTGGGGTCCGCCGGCTGCGGGCGGACGCCGGTTCCGTCGGCTGCGTCGGCTGCTGGCGACCCTGACCCTGGTCGGGCTGGCGGTGGGTGTGGCCGGGACCACCACCGCCTACCTGCTCATCGAGCAGGCGGAGGCGAGCCTGACCCGGGTCGCTGTCGAGGAGCGCGAGGCCCCCACCCGCACCTCCCAGGCCCGCCACTTCCTGGTGGTGGGCTCCGATTCGAGAGAGGGGCTCGATCCGGAACAGCGCAGTGAGCTCACCCTGGGCAGCTTCGAGGGCCAGCGTGCGGACACCATCATCTACGTGGCGGTCACCGCTGATCGCAGCCACATCTCCCTGGTGAGCCTGCCTCGGGACCTGCTGGTCGTCGACGAGGGCAGCAACCGCAAGCTCGCTGACACCTTCGCCGGCGGCCCCGACCCCCTCATCCGCGTGATCCGCAACAACTTCGGGCTCCCGGTCAACCACTACGGCGAGGTGACGCTCGGCGGCTTCATCGACGTGGTCGACACGCTCGGCGGGGTGCGTATCTGCCTCGACGAACCACTACTCGACCCCAAGTCCGGCGCCGACCTCGAGGCCGGCTGCCAGCGCCTCGATCCGGTCGATTCGCTGGCCTACGTCCGCTCCCGGCAGGGGCCACGTGGAGATGTCGAGCGGGTCGAACGTCAGCAGATCTTCATCCGGGCGGTCCTCGGCGAACTCGTCTCCGCTCGGGTCCTGGTCGATGTGCCTCGCCTGTCGCGCCTCGTCGACGACGTCGTCGGCAGCATCACCACCGACGAGGATCTCAGCATCGCTGAGATGCGGGATCTGGCGGCCGAGGTCCGGCAGGTCGTGCGCGACGGGTTCCCGATGACCGCGGTGCCGGCCTATCCGCGGCGCATCGATGGGATCTGGTATCTCGTCGCCTACGAGCCGGGAACCCAGGCGCTGCTTCGGGATCTGCGGGCCGGCCGGCCGATCGCCGACCGCGGGGACCGGGACCAGCGCGAGGACACCACCGTCGCGATCTGGTCCGGCGGGCGGGGCAGCCCGACCACCATCGCCTTCGAGACGCTGTTCTACGCCGGATTCACCGCCGGCGGTGCGGGGCGCGGCCCCGAGGAGCTCGACGCGGGGGTGACCACGACCGTCTACCGCCTGCCGGGCTCCGATCGGCAGGCCGAGTGGGTCGCGGCCACGCTCGGCGCGCCGGTGCAGCCACTGCCGCCCGGGGTCGCCGCCCCCGAGGGCGCGGATGTGGTCGTGGCGGTCGGTGACGACGCCGTCGGAACCCGCTGAGCAGCCGGTTCGGCCGGCGGGCCGCGACGGCTGGGGCAACTGGTGGGGGTTCGGCGGCCGGTCCGGGTCGGGGTGGGCTGGGCCGTGCTGGGGTGCGGGATGCGTTCTGGGTGGGGCCGGAGCGCCAGTGCGAGGTTGCCCGCTGGTTCGTGGGCGCACGATGCCGCGCGGCAGGTGGCGTGGGCGGGTGCCGTCCGCAGATGCGGCGTACCCAACCGGTCGCTGATGACCGTCTGGGTACGCCGCCTGGTCCAGCGTGGGAGATGCGGCGTACCCAACCGGTCGCTGATGACCGTCTGGGTACGCCGCGTCCGCGGGCAACGCGCTGTCCCGCCCCGGACTGGCCGTACAGCGCGCGGCCGTCGCGCGATTGCGCACGTCAGCGCTTCCGCGGAAGCGCTTCGGGGCGCTGAGCGCTCGACCCGGGCATCCAGCGCACGCATAGGTGTCGACGAGGGAACGGCTGGACGTCGGCGGCGACAGCGACCAGCGATCCGGCCCGGCTCAGTCGGTGCCGTCACCGTCCGTCGCGTCGTCGGTCCCGCCGCCCTCGACCTCCTCCTCGGAAGGCAGCCCGTCGAGCAGGTCGCCGAAGTCGAGATCCTCGAGGTCGACGTCCTCGTCCTCGAGCTGCTCGAGCAGTTCCTCGAGCTCAGGCGGCAGGTCGGGCTCTGGCTCCGAGGTGTCCCGGGCGAGGAAGGCCTGGATGACCACGGCGAGGATGATCGCCACGATCACCACGGCGACGATGATGTTGCGCCGGCGCTCGCGCTTGCGTTGGGCCTCGCGCTCGGCCTCCTTGCGCTTGCGCTCCTCGCGGGCCTGCGCGCGCCGAACCTTGTTCGGTACCCGTTCGCGCTCCGCCACCGGGGTCCTCCGCTTCGAGATGTGCCGACAGGAGAGCCTACTCGTCCGCGGCGACGGCGTGACGGTGACGGTGAC
>SLLJ01000457.1 GCA_007134165.1 Nitriliruptoraceae bacterium
ACGTGCAGCCGGACATGACCATCGAGGTCGATGACGTCGACCGCCTCCATGCACAGGCTGTCGAACTCGGCTATGAGATGGTTCATCCCCTGACCAACGAGCCATGGGGAGTGCGCCGCTTTTTCGTCAAGGACCCAGACGGGAAGGTCGTCAACGTGATGTCGCATCTCCCCCGGTGAGGTAGTCGATAGCGGGTTCGAACCCGCCCGCCCCGAAGACAGCGACACAGCCGGATGGCTATGCGCGGATGGCTCGCTCGGACGGTGCGCACATCATCACGGCGATGCGTGACCGGGGGGTCATGGGTCTCGCTGAGGTCCACCGACTCGAGGGCTTCCGCCGTCACGTCCGCGGGTGTGGCCAGGTCGTGGTCGCGTCGACGTGCTCGGCCAGCGGCTTCGTTGTTGACCCGGCCGGAGGAGGGGAGCAGGCTCCGTCTGGGAGGTCGGGATGCGCGACGCGACTGCGCAGATGGGTCGGGCGCTGCGCTCGTACTGGGATCAGGGCGACGCCGTGGAGCGGTTCGGCTACGCCGTGGGTGCTCTGCTTGTCGCAGCGGGGGTGTTCCACTTCGGGGTGTTCCTCGTCGACGGGGGCGGATGGCAGGGGCCGGTGTCGTGGCGCAAGCCGACCGTGTTCGGCCTGTCGTTTGGGGTCACGGTGGCCACGATCACCTGGGTGACGACGTTCCTGTCGGTTGGTCGGCGGGTGCGCGGCGTGCTGATCGTCCCCCTGGCCGGCGCGAGCGCCGGCGAAGTTGCGCTGGTGTCCATGCAGCAGTGGCGCGGCGTGCCGTCGCACTTCAACGTGACCACACCCTTCGACGACGCCGTCTTCCAGGTGATGGGGCTGCTCGTCATGATCATCGGTGTGGTGGTCGTGGCGGTCACGCTCCTTTCGTTCGTGCGGCTCCAGATGCGTTCGAGCATGCGCCTGGCGGTCCGCGCAGGTCTGCTGCTGCTGGTGGTGGCGCAGGGCGTGGGCGGCGCCATGATCGGGGCCGGTACGGGTGAACTGCCCGACCCTGCCGCCTACACCGCTGGTGCGCCCCTGAAGCTGTCGCACGCGGTCACCATGCACGGGGTGCAGATCCTGCCTGGGCTTGCGTGGCTGCTGTCGTTCACCACCTTGGTGGAGTCCCGGCGAGTGCGCGTCGTCGCCCTCGCGCTCACCGGCCACGCGGGACTGGCCGCTGTCGCCATCGCGCTCGGATTCCAGGGGGCAGGGGTGTTCGACGCCGGGGTCACGCTGCGCGTCGTCGCGGCGGCAGGCGTCGTACTGCTGGCCGTCGCGGCCGGCGTCACCCTGCGCGCTGTGGCACGCGATCCTGCTCCCGCCTCGGGCTTGCGCCGCCAGCCCGCCAGGCCGGCACCGTGACTTTCGCCCACGCCCTTCTCTGGACGGCATCCCGCGTCGTGGCGGCGTGAGCCCCCTTGCCAGGCTGGTGGGGCGCGGGCATGCTCACCTCGCGGGCTCCCACTGGGTTGTCGACTCGGAGGAGCAGCCATGAACGCCGATGCCAACCGGGCGACCAGCCTGCGCTTCTATCAGGCCCTCGACCGCCACGACCTCGATGCTGTGGGGCCGCTGCTGGCCGACGACTACGTCTACCGCAACGGACCCGCGGAAACGGACGCCGTGCGAGGCCGCGATGCCTTCCTCGCCTACGAGCAGCAGGCCTTCGAGGCCTTCCCCGATCTGCACCTCGAGGTGCTGGAGGTGATCGCCGATTCCGATCGGGTCGCGGCGCGCCTGCGCGCCACCGGCACCCACTTGGGAGAGTTCCTCGGCATCCCGGCCTCTGGAAGGGCCTTCGAGGTGGAGTACGCCAACATCTCGCGCTTCGATGCCGACGGCCGGATCGTCGAGGACCGCGACTACGTCGACAACCTCGCCCTGTTGCAGCAGTTGGGCATACTTCCGGCCAACCTCGCCGATCCCGTGACCGGCTGACGACCGGCTCGTGTACGCAACGTGGAGGGCGTCTCCGAGACGGGAGCGCCCAGACTCGCTCCGCTGGACCGGACCGGATCGCCGCAGGCTCCCGTGAACGCGTCCAATTGAAGCCGGCCGGTCTGGCGCTTGGGCTTGCGGGATCGGACACCTCGGCGCGGTCCGCGGGGGCGGGTCAGCCGCCCAGCGGCCGGAAGGTCATCGTGAACAGGACTGCCAACCACAGGGCAAGGTTGATCCCCGACGCCAGCCATGTCCGTGGCGAGTGGATCAGTTCGTGCAGCTGCGAGATCGAGATCTCGTCATCCCGCTCTGCGGCAGCCGCCATCCGTCGCGTGTGCGGCTCCATGTACGCCAGGCCGTTGACGAAGACCGCCACCACCAGCCCGTAGCTGACAAGCAGCCATGGTGCCGTCAGATCCCACGCGAAGCGCAGAGCGGCGACGACGCCGAACGCGGCGCCTGCGAGAAACAGGGGGAAGAAGACCCAGTTGCCAAGGCGGCGTTCGACGGCGAAGGCGTGGCGGATCGCCTGGGCCTCACCGCGCCGCAGGATGGCGTTTCGGAACAGGTCACCCCCGACAGCGACCGCGACCGCTCCGACCATGCACACGATGTGTAGGAATCGCCAGATCATCCACCCCTCCACCTGGCGTCTCCGCTGGCGCCGGCGCGACCCGGTCGCGGATTGCTGGTCGTCCTCACTCGGCCTCGGCGCCCTCATTGTCGCAGGCGTCGGCGAGCATCGCACGTCGGGCCCGGATCGTGTCGCTACCGCTCGGCCTCGAGCAGCCGTTTGAGGGTGCGCAGGTCGCTGTCCCACTGTGCTCGGGCTGGCTCGGCGAGCTGTGGGTCGGCCAGCTCGAGGGTCACGGTCAGCCGTGTGCCGTCCGGGCCGGGTTCGATGGCGAAGGTCTGCTCGGCCTCGATGGATCCGGCCACCTTGAGCCCGAACCGCACGTCAGGGTCGTAGGCGGTGACCTCGATGGTCACGGCGATGTCCTCGTCGAGGACACGACCGGCCGCCTCCCAGGTGGTCCCGACACCGACCGGCCCGGGTGTGACCTGCTCGAGCCGGCCCTCCGACGGTCGCCATCGGTGCCAGCCGTCCAGGTCAGCGACCCAGGCGAACACCTCGTGTGGCGGGACGTCGAGGATGATCTCGTGCTCGTTGCTGATCACGCCACGCCTCCTCCCGGTGACCGTCTACGCCGGCTCTGCTGCTGGCGTCGGGCCTGCGCGTCTCGGGCTGGTGCGCAGCAGGACGATCCCCAGCCAGATGAACCACACGATCAGCCCGAGCCCGAACACGAGCCCCAGCACCTCCACCGCCCCGAGCACCTCGAGCGCCGGGACGACCGTGAGGATGCCGGCCGCGCCGGCCACGACGCCGAGGTAGTTCAGCGCCCGGGGCAGCTGGCGTGCCCGCAGAGCGGCCCAGCTGATGAGCAGGACCCACACGCCACCGGCGATCTCGTTCCCACCACCCAACCCGAGCACGACCGTGTCGAGCACGAGCCAGGCCGCCCCGGCTTGCGTCGGGTCACTCCCATACAGATCGACGACCCTGCCGATGCCGACGTTGGCCAGCATGCCCGCGGCGATGACCAAACCGGCCCAGATCAGCCCGATGACAGTCGCCGTCCGCGTCATGGCCGGGGGACCGGCCTTCACCCGTTCGTGAAGCGCCAGCGCGAGGACCACCAGCAGGATGCCGAAGACCACGAAGGTGATCAGGTAGGACAGCGACACGACGGCCTGGTTGTCGACGAGGACCGCCACCCTGTCCGCGGGGTCCACGCCCTCATCGAAGTAGCCGGCGGGGACCAGCACGCCGAGGAACACCGCGAAGCCTACGAGCCACGTGGCCGCCATGACCGGTGCCGCGACCCCGCCCGCCCTCTGCAAGTCTGTCATCACGTTGCCTCCCTGCGGATCGGGATCCTGTCGTCGTCACCGATGCTCGCTGTGTGGGCCGACGCGCTGCACCGACAGCAGCGGAAGGCCGAGATCGCGGATGCGGGTGATCACCCCATGCAGGCCAGCCTGGTCGACGAGCGGTCCGGCCAGCACGGTCGTGCCGTCCTCCTGACGTCGCACGGACAGGCCTCCGAGCCAGTCGGACCAGCAGTCGTCGAGGTGGCCCTGCACACGCAGCTCATAGGTCTCGCTCACAGGCGCGTCCCGAGTCTCCATCGGACGATCGTCACAGCGTCAACCTACGGACGATGGATCCGGCCGGGATCACCCGAAGGATGTAGCCGAGGGTGCAATCCGGGGGTGCAGGGGCGACACCGGAAGCAGCGGCCTACAGCAGGTGCTGCTCGTTGGCCCGCGCAACCGCTTCGGTGCGATGGCCCACGCCCAGCTTGCGGTAGGTGTTGGCGAGGTGACGTTTGACGGTGGCCAGGCTGATGAACAGATGGTCGGCGATCTGTTGGTTCCGCATGCCGGTCGCGACCAGACGCAGGATCTCGACCTCCCGTGCTGTCAGCGGCTCGGCGAGACCGGCAGCGGCCTGCGCCGCGCTGGACCCGGGCTGCGCGGACCCGTCGAAGGCAGCCAGCAGGTGCTGCGTGTAGGAGCTGGCGATGCCACGAGCGGCGGCGTGGCGAAGCAGGGTGCGCATGGGCGGTCCTTCGTCGACGAAGACACGCAGGTAGCCCTCCGGCTCGGCCAGCGTCAGGGCACGCTCCAGCGGCCCGAGGGCACGGGGGAGGTCACCCTGCGCCGCCTGTGCCAGCGCCTGCAACGTCAGGATCTCGATCAGGCTCCCCGCCCGCGCGCCTTCTTCCGCCGCTGTCCGGAGGCGATCCAGAAGCGTCATGGCCTCTCGACCTGCCGCCTGGTCGCGTCTGCTGCGCGCGATGAGCACCCGCGCCAGCGTGATGTGCTCGAACTCGCGCAGGTAGCTCAGCTCGTCGTCGACGGACACGCCCCGCTCGCGGACCCAGGCCAAGGCTTCGGCCAGCCTGCCCTGGCGAACCAACAGCCGCGTCCTCACCGCCGCGACGGGACGCACGTCGGGGGCGGGACTGCGGACATACAGGCGTTGCGCCTCGTCGAGCAGGTCGAGCGCGCCATCCAGGTCCCCCCGGGCCTGCTTGATCCGTGCCATGGCGACATGCCAGCGGTGCCGATGCTCCGATATCCCACCGTGCTCGCTCAGCTCCTTGCTCTTCTGGAGGTACCGGGCGGCACGGTCCAGATCGCCATGCTCGTAGCACAGGTCGCTCAACCCCACGTACAGTTCCGCGGCCGGCGGGGGCATGGGCCCGCCCTGACCCGCCGCGCGTTGCAGAGCCTGCTCACAGAGTCGGGCTGCCTCGCGGAGACGGCCCTGTGCTGTCCTGATGTCGGCCAGCACGAACGCGCCGCTGATCTGCTGGATGGGGTCGCCGGTCCTGCGCAGACTGGCCCACGCGTCGGAAAAGGCCCGGTAGGCCGCCTCGAGGTCGCCGCTGGTCCAGTACGCAAGCCCCAGGAGCCCACCTGCCCCGCCACGCCACAGGTGGTCGTCTTCGGGCAACAGCTCCCAGGCGCGCCGGGCATGATCGACCACGCCGGGCAGATCGCCGGCCGCGCCGGCACCATAGGCCCGGACGATCGCGATCATCCCCGGCGCCGACCGCAACCCCGCGTCGTCGTCGACGACCGGCTCGACCGCCGCGGTGTCTGGTGGCCCGTCCACCGGTGCGGTCGCGTCCAGCAGCCGTTCGGCGTCGCGCAGGCGTTCCTCGGCGGCCTGCGGGTCGACCGACACCACAGCCAGCGCGGAGTAGACGCTGAGCACCGGCCGGGTGCGAACCTCCTCGTCGGGCAGCGCCTGCAGCCAGCCCAGCAACGTCTCGTCCTGTCGCGCGGTGAGCATGGCTCGCCCGGCCAGCTCGACCAGGCCCGCGGCGCGGCCGAAGTCGCCGGCGGCCAGCGCATGGTGGATCGCTTCGGACGGCTGCCCGTTGCGCTCGCACCACTCACTTGCCCGCCGGTGCATGACCGCCATGTCGTCCGACAGCTCCTCTGCCGCATGCACCCGCAATGCGTCGGCGAACAGATGGTGGTAGCGAAACCAGCGGCGCTTGTCGTCCAGCGGGACGACGAACAGGTTGCCTCGCTCCAAGGCCTCCAGCAGCTTGTTGCCGTCGTCCCGGCCGGTGACCGCATCGCACAGCGGCCCGCATAGTCGGTCGAGGATCGAGGTGCGCAGCAGGAACCTGCGGACGTGTGGGGGCTGACGCTGCAGGACCTCCTCGACCAGGTAGTCCACGACATAGCGGTCATCGCCGGCGAAGGCCTGCACGAAGCCGGGAGCATCGTCGCGGCCCTGCATCGACAGGCCCGCCAGCTGCAGCCCCGCGATCCAGCCCTCGGTCCGCCGCTCCAGGGCTGCCACATCGGCTGCCGACAGGCCCAGCCCCATCACCTCGTTGAGGAACGCCGCCACCTCGTCAGCAGTGAAACGCAGGTCCGTCGCCCGCAGTTCCGACAACTCGCCCCGCCCCCGCAGGCGCGCCAGCGGCAAGGGTGGATCGGAGCGGGTGGCGACAACCACGTGCATCTGCGGCGGCAGATGGTCGACAAGAAACCCGAGGGAGCTATGGACAGGCTCAGTCTCGATGACGTGGTAATCGTCGAGGACGAGTGTCAAGCCAGGCCCTGAGCCCGCGGAACGGGCGTCGCCGATCGCAGCGATCTCGTTGATCAGGGCCGTCACCAGCCACTCGATCGGTGGCGTCTGCGATGCACGCAGCGAAGCGAGGGCGCTCTCCCCGACCTCGGAGTGCACCGCGCGCAGTGCGGTGACGACGTAGGTCCAGAAGACCTCCAGGTTGTTGTCGCCCCGGTCCAGCGACAGCCACGCTGCCGGCCGTTCGCCGGCTGCCGCTCCTTCCACCCACTCGGCCAGCAGCGTCGTCTTGCCGAACCCTGCCGGTGCAGCAACGAGCGTGAGCTTGCCCTCAGCCCCCCGGTCCAGACGTTGGATCAACCCGGGACGCGCCACCACAGCGGTTCGCCGCCTCGGGATGTACAGCTTGGTTCCAAGCAGCGGACCTGCGGCAACCGGTCGTCCTGACGAATCACCCATGCGGTCCACCCCAGACCCAACCCCCGCAGACAGGCCTAGCCGAAGCTCACCTGATCCCCCAGGCTCGCGGGGCACCTTAGGCGAAGCCCGCGTCGTTATGGGCGGCATGCCGGGCCTGGGCCAGCGCCCGCAATCACGGCTTCCGCGCGGCGAGTTCAAGTGGCATGAGCGGCGACCTCGCGGTCGAGCCGGTCGCCGAGGCGGTCGGCTTCGATGTCGAGGTCGTACTGGGCCTGGAGGTTGAGCCAGAAGC
>SLLJ01000143.1 GCA_007134165.1 Nitriliruptoraceae bacterium
CGTCGTCATCGCCGCACGCGGCAGCGACCAACGCGAGCGCCATCGCGGCTGCGAAGACGCGCAGCCAGCGCTTTCGTCCGTGTCTCACAGTATCTCCCTGTTCCTCGAGGTTGTGGGGTTGTCGATGGTGCGAACCGCGACGCCTCAGCGAAGTGCCACGCCGGTGTCGGCGTCGAAGAAGTGCATGGCCTCGGCGACGACCCCGATGTCCAGGGCCGAGCCGACCTTGGGAGGCACGCCGGGCTCGAAGCGGCCGGTGAAGGTCTGGCCACCGGCCTTGGCCTGCTTCTTGAGCTCCTCGAAGGCCTCCTCGTCGTCGATCGCCTCCTTCATGTCGTCGGTCACGATCGGCGGGGAGTCGGTCTTGAAGTGCACGAGCATCTCGGAGCCGAGCATCTCGACGAGCTCGACCTCACGGCCCTTCCAGACCTGGTCGGGCGCGACTTCCTCGGCGGGTCCGAGGTTCTCGGGGCGGATGCCCATGGCGACCTTGCTTCCGTCGAGCTTGGCGACCCCGGGGTACTTGTCGATCGCCTCGGTGGGCACGCGCAGGCTGGTCTTGCCACGGTCGAGTTCGACGTAGACGTTGCCGTCCTGCTTGCGCACGGTGGCGTCGGCGACGTTCATCGAGGGCGAACCAATGAACCCGGCGACGAACAGGTTGTCCGGCCGGTCGTAGAGGGTCTGGGGCGAGTCGACCTGCGCGAGCACGCCACGCTTGAGCACCGCCACACGGTCGCCCATGGTCATGGCCTCGACCTGGTCGTGGGTCACGTAGAGGGTCGTGACCCCGAGCCGGTTCTGCAGCGCCGCGATCTCGGCGCGCATCTGCACCCGCAGCTTGGCGTCGAGGTTGGACAGTGGCTCGTCCATCAGGAAGGCCTGCGGGGAGCGCACGATCGCGCGGCCCATGGCCACCCGCTGCCGCTGCCCACCGGACAGCGCCTTGGGCTTGCGGTGCAGGTACTCGGTGAGGCCGAGGACCTCGCCGGCTTCCTTGACCCGCTTGTCGATCTCGTCCTTGGAGACCTTCGCGAGCTTGAGCGCGAAGCCCATGTTGTCGGCGACCGACATGTGCGGATACAGCGCGTAGGACTGGAACACCATCGCGATGTCCCGCTCCTTGGGCGAGAGTTCGTTCACTACCTGGTCACCGATGTACATCTTGCCCGCGGTGATCTCCTCGAGCCCGGCGACCATCCGCAGCGCGGTCGACTTCCCGCAGCCCGACGGACCGACGAGGATGACGAACTCGCTGTCCTCGATGTCGAGGTTCAGGTCGATGATTGCGTGGGTCCCGTCCGGGAATACCTTGTTGATGTCCTCCATCACGACCTTGGCCATGCGTATCTCCCTCTTGGTTCTCCGCCTCCAACTATGGCGGTCGGAGGCTGGTTATGCAAGCGTTTTCGTGGTTGGGTTCGCCTGATCGTCCAGACTGGTCAGCCGAGCCGGTCGGCGGACCGCGCCGGCGGCCCTGTGGTATGGCGCACGATCAGTCGGGTCGGGTGCACCTCGTGCACGGGCACTGGGGTCGCGCCATCGGTCGGTGCGAGCAGCCCGATGAGCAGCCTCGCGGCCCGCTCACCCTGCCCGGTGACGTCCTGTCGGATCGTAGTGAGTCCGAGGTAGGCGGACACGTCGTGGTCGTCGAAGCCGACCATCGACACGTCCCGGGGTACCCGCAGCCCGGCGTCGCGCACGACCTGCATCGCGCCGATGGCCATCTCGTCCGAGCAGGCGAACACCGCGGTGGGCGGGTCGCTGGCCCCCAGCAGCCGCTGCATCGCCTCCGCCCCACCCTCCAGCGAGAAGTTGCCGGGCACCGCCAGCGTGGGGTCCGGCGTGATCCCGGCCGCAGCGAGCGAGTCGACGTAGCCGCGGTGTCGGTCGACGGGCGCCGAGAAACGGAAGGGATCGTCGGGGACCCCCCCGATGATGGCGAGGCGCCGGTGCCCGAGTCCGGTCAGGTGCGAGACGGCGAGGCGGGCCGCGGCCCGGTTGTCCAGGGTGATCGATGGCGCCTGCTCGCTGCGCAGCCCAAGGGTCACCAGGGCGACCCCAGCGCCCACCAGCCGTCCGAGTTGGTCAGGGTGGAGCGGGGCGTCGACGACCACCAGCCCATCCACGCGCTTGCGGAAGGGCAGGTCCTCGAGGAAGCGGTCCACGCCACCGGTGCCAGCCATGGTGAAGGGCAGCACGTCGTAGCCGTTGGCGGCGACCACCGCCTCCACGCCGGAGAAGAGCTTGGCGTGGTACCAGGTACCGATCATCGGCAGAGCCAAGCCGATGGTCAGGCTGCGGCGCGCGGCGAGTCGGGACGCGTGCGGATCGGCGACGTAGCGCAGCTCGGAGGCCGCAGCCAGCACCCGAGCTCGGGTGGAGGGGGCGACATTGGGAAGTCCGCGCAGCGCACGCGAGACCGTGGCGACCGACACGCTGGCAGCGCGCGCGACGTCCTCGATGCTCGCGCTCATGCCACCTCCTCCAGCGGCTGCCAGCCGCCGAGTACTGCGAGGGACGTGCGCTTCACGCACCGTCCTGCGCTCCGTTTTCGGCGCGTGCGCCGATCGCCAATCCGCCGTTCGCGCCTGACCGAACCCTAACGGATGTAAACGCTTTCATCAACAAGAACCGGGAGATTTCTCGCCGCATTCACGCAGCGCAACCCCCCGATGACCTAGCGTCGTCGTTCCCTCGGCATCGGACCCGCGGCTAGCGTCGCCATCCGACCGGAGGACGACGCATGGCACGGTGGTGGCGCGGTTCGGTCGGCTACGAGGTCTACGTGCGCTCGTTCGCCGACACCGACGGTGACGGCATCGGCGACCTGCCCGGCGTGCGCCAACGGCTCGGGCACCTCGCCGAACTCGGTGTGGACGTGGTGTGGCTCACCCCCTTCATGCCCTCCCCGCAGGCCGACCATGGCTACGACGTGGCGGACTACCTCGACGTCGATCCGGTCTACGGCAGCCTCGCCGATCTCGATGCGTTGCTGGCCGACGCCCACCAACTCGGGATGAAGGTCATCTGCGACCTGGTCCCCAACCACACCTCGAACCAACACCGCTGGTTCCTCGACGCCCGGCGTTCGCGCCAGGCGCACCACCGCACCTGGTACGTGTGGCGCGACCCCGCCTCCGACGGAGGGCCACCCAACAACTGGGTCAGCCACTTCGGCGGTCCGGCCTGGACCTACGACGAGCACACCGGCCAGTACTACATGCACCTGTTCCTGCCCGAGCAGCCTGACCTCAACTGGGCCGAGCCCGAGGTCCGTGCCGCCTTCGCGCAGATCCTCGAGACCTGGTTCTGCCGCGGGGTGGACGGGGTGCGCATCGACGTGGCCCACTCGTTGGTGGAGGACTCGGGGTTCCGCGACAACCCGGTACTCGATCCGCCGCCCACCGACGACCGCCACGGTCCGATCAGCACCTTCGAGCACTTCCAGCACGCGCACGACCTCGACCAGGACGGGGTGCTCGAGATCTACCGCGACTGGCACCACATCGCCGCCCGCCACGACGCCGTGCTGCTCGGTGAGGTCTACCTGCTCGACCCCGCCCGGCTCGCGCGCTACCTCGAGGGCGACGCCCTGCACCAGTCGTTCTGCTTCGCGGCACTGCGCGCCACCTGGGATGCCTCCGACATCCGCGCCACTCTGCGCCCCTACGTCGAGGCCTCGGGCGACGCGCTGGCCTGGCCGCTGTCCTCCCACGACGATCCCCACGCCGCCACCCGCTTCGGCGGCGGGCAGCTCGGCGCGCGCCGGCAGCTGGCCTACCTCACGCTGCTGTGCGGGCTGCCCGGCTCCCCGTTCCTCTACCAGGGCGATGAGCTCGGACTCGATGACGCCGAGCTGCCCGACACGGTCGCCGAGGATCCCATCGCGCGGCGCAACCCCGGCACCCACGGCCGCGATCCCCAACGCACGCCGATGCCCTGGCAGCCTGGTCCCGGCGTCGGGTTCACCACCGGGACCCCCTGGCTGCCCGTCGGCGCCAACCGCACCGACGAACGCACCGTGGCCGCCCAGACCGGCTTGCCCGGCTCACACCTCGAACGCACGCGACGGCTGCTGCTCACCCGCCGTCGGCTGCCCGCACTCACCGACGGCTCACCGATCCGCTGGTTGCCCTCACCGGACCACGTGGTCGCCATCGAACGCGGTGGGCAGATCGTGGTCGCCCTCAACGTCGGCGACCAACCGGCCCGGCTGCCGGTCGGCCACCCCGTTGCGATCGCGTACGCCACCGACGACGACGTCACGGTGGAGGGCCAGACGCTGGTGCTTCCTGGCGACGCCGCCGCGATCGTCCAGCACCTGCCGGCCCCCGACAGCCACCCCTCGAGTCGTCGGCATACGCGTGAGGAGCCTGCGCCATGAGCATCGTCGTCGCCGGTGAGGCCCTGATGGACCTCGCCCCCCGCGAGGGGCTGCTGCTGCCGTTGCCCGGCGGCTCACCGTACAACGTGGCGGTCGGGCTCGGTCGGCTGGGCAGTCAGACCCACTACCTCGGCGGATTGTCGACCGACGCGTTCGGCGCGTTGATGACCCAGCGCCTGCGCGCCAACGACGTACAGCTCGAGCTCGCACCGCGGATCGACGCGCCGACGACCCTGGCGGTGGTCCACCTCGACGATCAGGGCCGGGCCAGCTACGGCTTCTACGTCGAAGGCACCTCCGCCGCCGCGCTCACGACCGGTGACCTGCCCGCCCTGCCCGACGGCGCCACCCTGCACGTGTCGCTGGGAGCGATCGGGCTCGGCCACGACCCGGCCGGTCACACCCTGGGCCAGCTGCTGGCCGAGGCGCGCGGCAACCGGGTCACCAGCCTCGACCCCAACGTGCGTCCGGTCGTGTTCGACCAGGCCGGCGGGGTCGCGGCCTACGCCGCACGGATGGACGAGGTGGTGGCCGGAATCGACCTCGTCAAGGTCAGCGACGAGGACCTGCTGACCCTGCACCCCGACGCCGACGACCCGCTCGAGGTCGCCCGCCGGTGGGCAGCCGGTGGCCCGGCCCTGGTGGTGGTCACCCGGGGCCCCGACGGCGCCGTGGCGCTGCGTGCGCAGGGCCCGGAGGTGTCGGTTCCCGGCGAGGCCGTCGAGGTGGTGGACACCGTCGGTGCCGGCGATGCGTTCACCGCCGGACTGCTCGCCTGGCTCGACGAGCACGACCGGCTCACCCGCCCGGCGCTCGACACCCTCGAGGACGAGGCGATCGCCGCGGCGCTGCGCTTCGCGCGACGGGTCGCCGCGATCACCTGCACCCGCGCCGGCGCGGACCCACCACGCCGTGACGAGCTGCAAGGCTGATCACCTGGCGCTCGCTCAGCGCTCGCTCAGCGCTCGCGCAGCGCCTCGAGCCGCAGCGCGCCGGGCTCCTCGTCGGCGTAGGACCAGTCCGCCTGCTTGAGGTGGTAGCGGGGGTGGTAGACGACCTCGCCGGTGTCCTCGTCGATGGCCTCGATCAGCGGTGTCGGAAGGTCCGCGGGAGTGGGCGCCCCCGACTCGACGGTGGCCACGAGTTCGTCGACGAACGCCGCGACCGTCGAGCCGACCAGCAGCTGCGAGCCGACCGGCAGGTAGCAACGGTTCTGGTCGGTGACGCTCTGCGACCAGCGCAGCAGGGCCTCGAGGTCGGTCTGCTCCCCCTCACCGCGCTGCACCCGGGCGAGCAGTTCGGCCATCGCGCCATTGCCGAGCTTGCAGGCGTTGCACTGTCCGCACGACTCCACAGCCAGGAAATTCACCAGCACCGACAGCACGTCGACGATGTGCCGCTGCGCGCCATAGACGATGAACCCGCCCGAGCCCATACCCACCCCGGCCTCACGCATCGCGTCAAAGCACATCGGGGTGTCGAGCTGGGCGGGGGTGATCACCGCGTTGGACACCCCGCTGTAGACCGCCTTGAGGTCGCGAGCCCCGGCGATGTCCTCGAGCAGCGTGCGCAGCGGGGTGCCCAGCGCCAGCTCGTACACCCCGGGGCTCGCAACGTCACCGACCACGGTGAACACCATCGTGCCCGGCGAGACCTCGGTGCCGGCCTGCCGGAACCAGTCCGGGCCGTTGGCCAGGATCGTGGTCACGTGGGTGAGTGTCTCGACGTTGTTGACGATGGTCGGGTTGGGCACGGAAGTCGTCGCGTGCAGGCCGGCCTCGAAGGGCTTGACGATGCGAGGCATGGGCAGGTTGCCCTCGATGACCTCGAGCATCGCCGACTCCTCCCCGAACAGGTAGGCGTCGGGACCGGTGGTGATCGACACCCGGTCGGCGCCGGGCCAGCCGGCCGCCACGACCTCGTCGAGCGCCGCGCGCAGGCGCGTGACCGGGCCGAAGAACTTCTCCTTGATGCCGATGTGCGCCGTCTGCGCCCCGGTGGCGTGCAGGGCGATGCAGATCCCCTCGAGGAAGGCATAGGGCTGCTGCTCGATCAGCACCCGGTCCTTGAAGGTGCCGGGTTCGCCCTCGGCGGCGTTGGCGACCAGGGTGAGCACCCCACCGGCCTCCGCGGCGGTCTGCTGCACGCCACGCCACTTGCGGGCGGTGGGGAACCCAGCGCCGCCGCGCCCGCGCAGCCCCGCCGCATCGATCCGGGCGGTGACCTCATCGGGCGGGAGCGCGAGCGCCTGCTCGAGGCCGACCCCGCCACCGGCGGCGAGGTGGTGGTCGAGCGAGGTGACGGGGGCGGCGGGCAGCAGGCGGTCGGCGTCGTGGGGCATGGCTCCGGTGGCTCCGATTGGGGGCGTCGAACAGGATCAGGGACGTCAGTAGGGGTTCGCGCGCTCGGCGTGGGCTGGATCGAGCTCGTCGGCGCGGTCGGCCGGGAACGAGATCGTGGCCGGGTTGCCGTCGGACACGTACGGCCGCCAGCGTTCGGACGAGGCCATGACCTCGAACCACCAAGCGGACTCGTACTCGGCGTCGGGGTCGACGCTGGTCCGGATGCGCGGGATCGCCAGGGGGTCGAACTCGGCGTGGAACGGCGAGGGGGCGGGGTTGGAGCCGACCAGCAGCACCCCCTCGTGCTCGTAGTCCCCCACCGACGCGAAGCTGCCCGCAACGGCCAGCTCGCGCGGTTCGGGCCAGATCCCCAGCGGGAGCGACAGGGTGGTCACCTCGGCGTCGGGGACCAGGTCGGTGACCACCGACACGTTGGTGGCCAACTCCTCGCGGACCGAGTCGGCGTCGATGCTGGCCAGGCTCGGATGGGTGTGGGTGTGGTTGCCCAGTTCCATGCCGTGGCCGTGCAGCACCTCGAGCACCTGCTC
>SLLJ01000223.1 GCA_007134165.1 Nitriliruptoraceae bacterium
GGGGTCAGGGCGGGCCAGGGGTCAGGGCGGGCCAGGGGTGGCCCGGAACACCGTGACCGGGCTCGTACCCCCCGCACGCAGGACGACCCGCTCGGCCCGGTCGGACACGTAGGCCGCCGACCCGGGGCTGACCTCCACCTCGACGTCGTCGGCGCTGGCACTCAGCACCCCCTGCGTGCACAGCAGGATCTGCGGGCCACGCCGGTCGAGCTCGAGGCCGGTCGACGGCCGGGCATCGAGTACCGCCGGAACGTCGATCCGTGACAGCCGGAAACGATCCTCGGCGGCCGGCAGGACCACCTCACCCACGACTCCCGGCACGCCGGTCACCGCCGGGGGCGATCCCACCCGAGTGTCGAGGATGCGCAACAGTTCGTCGACGTCGACGTGCTTGGGGGTCAGACCGCCACGCAGCACGTTGTCCGACGCCGCCATGATCTCCACCCCGTAACCCCTGAGGTAAGCGTGCAACGTCCCCGGCGACAGGTAGACACTCGCACCTGGAGGCAGCTCGAGCAGGTCGAGCAGCAGGGCGACAGCAACCCCTGGATCCTGCGGGTAGACGGTGGCCAGCCCCAGGATCGCCTGCGCCACGGCATCGGCGGCCAACGATCGCACCCCGCCAGCACCGGACGATCCCACTGCGTCGCCGCCGCCGGCACCGGCGGGCTCCTGCACGACCCGCTCGGCGGCCTGCCGCAGCTCGGCAACCAAGGCGGCCCGGCGATCCTCTGGCGTGCTCAGCAGCTCGCGCACGACCGTGGCGAGCGCGGACTCGCCGTCCCGGTGCAGCCGATCGCGCACGTCGGGCAGGACGTCGAGGCGGTCGAGCAGCGCGATCGTCGCCGCCACCGGCCGGAACCCGCACAACGCTTGGCTCGGGCGCAACGCATGGAACAACTCGGGTTTGGGCGAGTCATCGCGGTAGCAGCGCTCCGGCGCATCGTGGGGGATGCCGGCCGCCTCCTCGGCGGCGAACCCCGCACGAGCGCGCTCGACGTCGGGGTGGGTCTGCAAGGACAGCGACGCATCGATGGCCAGCACCTTGAGCAGAAAGGGCAGCCGGCCGCCTTCAGCAGCCAGCCCTGGACCGAGCTCGCCGACGGGGTCGGCGGCGACCACACGATCCAGGGGAACGGGGCGGACATCGCCGGGCCGCTCGAGCAGGCTCGGAGCATCCGGATGGTCGCCGAACCACAGCTCGGCTTCCGGGCCCGACGCAGGCGCTGGCCGACCCTGAAGCTCGGCCAGGGCGGTGTGCGAACCCCAGGCGTAGCCCTTGAGCTGGCCCGTCAACCGCCCGATCGGCGGCACGGTGGATGCGGACACGCAATACCTCGACTCCCAGTGACGAAATGAGCATAGCTCGCCACCTGGTGCGACCAGGGTCGACGACGGGCACGGGCCGTCGCGGGCGAGCAGCACTACGCTCGCAAGATCCGCGCCCGTAGCTCAGCTGGATAGAGCAGGGGACTTCTAATCCCAAGGCCGCAGGTTCGAGTCCTGCCGGGCGCGCCGGGGCTCGGGCTTCGCATCACGGCCTGACCGCCACCACCGCCTGGCCCCACCACCGCCTGGCCCCACCACCGCCTGGCCCCACCACGGCTCCGTCGCCGGAAACGCAACCGAGGTGATGGCCGAACGGGACCTCGATCCGGCTGGCACCGTGGCTCATCGACCTGTCCACCCGCACCCCGAGCCCCACCCAGCTGTTCGCTTCGTGGATGATCAGCGACCACCGCGAGGACGCGGCCCTGCTCGGCGGCTCGGTGCCGACCCTGTTCGTGGTCGGCGAACAGGGGGCACCGACCGCGAGCGCGTTCCTGGCTGCGCACGGTCCGTCGGCCTGCATCGAGGTGCTCGGCGCTCACCTGGAGTTCTGGGAGCACGCTGAGCGTCGCAACGCGGTGCTCGAGGACTCCCTCGCTCCGTGTTGAACAGCCGCTGGACGCCGGTGTCGGTGACGACGCCATCCGAGACACCGGCGGGCTGCCAGCGGCCGGTCGGTGAGCCAAACCTTCGATGACAACCCCGAGGCAGCCAGGCATGATGGCCTCCGCGCGACCCGACGGGCACCGCGCCACGGTCCCGGCGGTGGCAGGCAACGTGACACGGCGCACGACAGGTGCCGGCGGGACGCCGCGCTCTCCGACCTGCCGTGCGATCAGGAGTCCACCACTGATGCCCGCCACCCCGCACCCGGATCCCAGCTCCGCACGCGACTACCCCCGTGACTACATCGCGCAGCACATCGAGCAGACGCGCCGGGAGGTCTCGCTGCTCGGCGAGATCCGCGAGGTCGTCTTCGGGGCACAGGACGGTTTGGTCTCCACCCTTGCCGTGGTGGCCACCGTGGCCGGAGCCGCCAGCGACAACCTTGCCGTGCTGGTCGCAGGGCTGGCCTCAGCAGTCGCGGGGATCTTCTCGATGGCGATCGGCGAGTACCTCGGCTCCAAGAGCCAGGCCGAGATCTTCCGCAACCAGGTCGCCAACGAATGGGAGGAGGTCAACCAGCGCCCGTTCGAGTCGGAGGCCGAGGTCGTCTACCTGTTCACCCAGGAAGGCATGGACGAGAGCGACGCCCAGGAGGCTGCCGGCATCATCGCGCGCCACCCCGAGTCACTGCTCGCCACGATGGTCGCCAAGGAACTCGGGATCATCCACGACGAGCAGGACGAGACCTCCGGGGGACCGCTGCGCGGCGCGCTGTTGATGGGCTTGTCGTTCGCGCTGGGCTCGGTCGTGCCGATCCTGCCGTTCCTATTCAGCGAGGGCCTGCCGGCCCTGACCACGGCCACCGCAGCCACAGGCCTGGTGCTGTTCGGCATCGGCGTGGTCAAGTCGCGCTGGACACAGCGCTTCTGGCTGTGGTCCGGGCTCGAGATCCTGGCGCTGGCCGCGTTCGCCGGTGTCGCCGGCTACCTGTTCGGGACGGTGCTACCGACGCTGCTGGGCTTCTCCGGCGTGGTCTGAGACCGAGCCGCCGCGCGCCGCCGGCGTTGCTGACCCGCCGGCACCGCTGCCCCGCCGGCCACACCGCCCCCGTCGGCGGCCGCCCTCCGACGTGGCGTACCCAGACGCGGCGTACCCAGACGGTCACCCACAACCGGATGCGTACGCCAAGTGCTCGACCAGGTACCCGCCCGCCCCACGATCGTCGGCCAGCGCCCAACAACAGGCGACCAGCGCTCACGCCGCGCCTTGACCGCCCTGAACCCGACGACCGGATGCCGTCCGTCAGGCCCCGACCGGTCCCGCAGCCCCCGTGCCGGCCCGGCGGCCAAACCCCCGAAGGTTCGGCCGCCGTCGCTTCTCCCGCCACCACAACCGCGCTGTCCACCGGCCGCACCGCGCCCGCACCACGCCCGTCGACGGCCGCCCTCCGACGTGGCGTACCCGGACGGTCACCCGCGACCGGATGCGTACGCCACGTGGGCCGATGGCGCTCCGAGGCCGAAACGGCAACCCAGTCGCACCTGGCACGGCGTGGTGCTCAGTTGCGGCGACCACCCCCAACGCCGTCGACCACCCCGACACCCGCGCCAACACCCGACGCCCGGGTCAAGCGCTGCGCTCACCCAGTCTCGCTGTTGCGTGCGCCGTGATCGCCGCACCACGCGGCATAAGCAGCAGGAATCGGCTGCCTTGACGCTCATCGGGTACGTAGCTGAGGTCGCCCCCCATAGCCAGCGCAAGGCTACGCGCCAGGTGCAGCCCGAGCCCCAACCCCTCCGCCTCACGCGCGTCGCCGTTGCTGGCCTGCGTGAACGGCGCGAACATCTCGTGGCGATAGCTCTCGGGGATGCCCTCTCCGCCGTCGCTGATGGCCAGCAGGACCTGCTCATGGCCGGACGGGACCTCGGTGATCCGCACCGGTGCAGCCCCGTAGCGCTCAGCGTTGATCAGCAGGTCGACGAGGATCTGGACGACCCGCTGCGGGTCGGCGACCACCCGGGACTCGGCGCCCACCTCCACCTCGATGTCCAACCCAGGGAAACTGTCGACGGCCTCGTGGACCACGGTATGCACCGAGACGACCTCGGGACACAGGCGCAGTTGGCCACGCTGCAACCGGCTCAACTCGAGCAGGCCGGTCAGCAGCCGCTCCTGGCGCAGAGCGTTGCGGCGGATGGCCTCGAGCAGTTCGCGGGTGCGATCATCAGCACGGAAACCGACATGGCTGAGCAGCGTCTCGGCGAAGCCCAGCACGGCCGTGAGCGGCGTGCGAAGTTCGTGCGAGGCGACGTCGACGAACTGCCGCAGGCGGGTGGCCGCGCGCTCGAGGTCGTTCGTTGCCTGCTCGGCCTGTCGGCGGTCGGTCAGGTCACGAACCACCGCGACGACCAGCCGCTCGCCACCGACGACCACCGGCCGAAGGCCGACGTCGACCGGCACCCGGGTGCCGTCGAGAGCGGAGGCCCACAACTGCATCTCGCTGCCCATACGGCGGGTTGTGGGTTGCTCCTGATACGACTCGCGGCGACGACGGTGGGAGGCGCGATGTTCGGCGGGAACCAGCATCTCGAGAGGCTCCCCGACCAGCCGCTCGACGTCGGTGCGGAACAGCGAGGCCGCCGCGTCGTTCACGATGCGCACCTGCCCCGACCCGTCGACGACCAGCACGGCATCCGGAGACAACCGGGCGAAGGCATGGAGGGCCTCGATGCTGGTGTCGTGCACCGGTTCCCCTGCGGTCGACGTCAGTCAGAGTGGCAGAAGTTAGCATAGGACACATATGGGGCTCCAGTCACCAAGACTGGGGAACGGTAGGATGCGAGCAACGATCTCCGTCGCCGAATGAAGCGCTGCTTCAGCGCAGGGAGCGCAGGCTCATGACCTCCCCCGCCACCAGCTCACCGATCGTGCTCACCGCCGACGGCCGCGACTGGCTCGCGGCGCGCCGCGAACGAATCGTGGAGCGGTTGACCCGTGTGGACGAGGACCTCGCCGCAGATCGCACCGCCGAACTGCTCGACGAACGGGCCACGCTCACCGACCAACTCGACGAACTCACCGACGTGCTGCGGCGAGCGGTCGCGCCGGGGGAGATCAGCGACGACCCCACCGTGGTCGAACTGGGCGACGAGGTCGACATCGTGTTCCCCGGCGACGACCGCGAGACCTTCCTCGTCGTGCATCCGGTCGAGGCTGGCATGGACGAGCAGCGCACCTCGGCCGAGTCGCCGCTGGCCAAGGCGGTGCTCGGTCACCGGGTCGGCGACCAGGTGACCGTCACCACGCCTGGCGGCGTCTACCACGCCACGATCGCGGGTCGCCGCCGTCTGGCGTGAGCGGCAGCGAACCCACGCTCACCTCTCGTCGGCGGCCGCATCGCTGAAGCAGGCCATCAGGTCGTCGAACCGCTCCGTGAAGACCTCGTCCATGAGGTCGTCGAGTTCGTCAGCGTCGAGCAGCTGCGCATCGGTGAAGTCGCGCAGCAGATCGATGATGCAGGCGCAGTCCTCAGGGCGTTCGCCATCGGCGACGCATTCCGCCTCCCACGCATCCAGCGACTGCGCGTCCTCACTGCTGCCGGTGCCTCCCGGGTCGTCCGCCGCATCAGCCTCGTCCGCCGGATCAGTCTCGTCCGCCGCATCAGCCTCGTCCGCGGCATCAGTCTCGTCTGCCGGATCGGCCTCGTCCGCCGGATCAGCCTCGTCCGCCGCATCAGCCTCGTCCGCAGGGTCGGCCTCGTCCGCAGGATCAGCAGCAGTCGCCGGTCCGGGATCCTCCATGACCACGAAGGCGAGATCGTCGACGTCCTCGGCTTCACCCGCACCGCCACAGCCGAGCACGGGGACCATCAGCACCGCCACGGCCACCAGCCACCACTTCATCGGCAGACCTCTCCTTCTGGGCGCCGGGGTGTCGGTGCCGGCGGCCTGGCTTCCGACCCTACGGAGGGGCGCCGAGCACCCGACAGGGCCGTTCGTCCCCCGGTCAACTCACCGCCCGACGGTAGGCGCGGGTCGCGAGCCCGCCGAACAGCAGCGTGATGCCCACGATCCAAGCCAGGGACTCGAGCACCTGACCGGCGGTGTCCTGGCCGGCCAGCAGCGCGGCATCGCCCAGCATCAATCCCCGCAGCGCGTTGGCGATGACGGTGATCGGCTGGTTGTCGGCGAACACCCGCAGCCAGTCGGGCATGGTCTGGGTCGGCAGGAACACCGAGGAGGCGAACACCAGGGGGAAGACTGGCAGGAACACCGCCGACTGCGCGGCCTCCGGGTTGCGCACCAGCATACCGATGGTGGCCATCACCCATGACAGCGCGTAACCGAACGCCAGCGCCAGCGCGAACCCGGCGAGGAAACCGAGCAGGTTGGTCTCGTAGCGGAAGCCGATCAGGAACCCGACCGCGAGCATGATGGTGAGCACCGCCGCGTTGCGAAAAAGGTCGGCCAGGGTCCGCCCGGTGAGCACCGCCGCCCGGGCCATCGGCAGCGACCGGAAGCGGTCGATGACCCCCTTGGACAGGTCCTCGGTCAGACCGATGGCCGTCTGCCCGGCGCCAAAGGTGGCGACCTGGATGACCAGCCCCGGCATGAGCCACTGGATGTACGCGTAGTCACCGGGGATCGCCTGGCCGATGGCACCGCCGAACACGTAGTTGAACAGCAGCAGGAACATCACCGGTTGCACGGTCGAGAACAGCAGCAGTTGCGGCAGTCGGACGTTGCGCAGCAGGTTTCGCCGGGTGAGCACAAGCGTGTCGGTGACGACCTGCCTCGGCGTCACCCGCACGCGCTGGACCGGGGCAGCGACGGGGTCCGGGCGGGCGTCGGCGGCGGTCGTGGGCTGCGTGCTCATCGACGGCTCCTGCGGGCACGGCGCCGACCCCGACGGGTGGCGGTGGGATCGGATACGTCCGGATCCTCGACGTCGGAGGCGGGCCTCGGCTCGACCGGCTTGCCGGTGACGGCGAGGAAGACGTCGTCGAGGCTCGGGCGGTGCAGGGCGATGTCGGAGGTGCGCACCCCGGCGTCATCGAGCGCGCGGACCGCAGCGAGCAGGGTCTGCGACCCGTCACGCGCCGGGATCCGCAGCCGCCCCCGGGACGGGTCACGGGTGACCGGGTCGCCGCCGACCCGTTCGAGCACCTGCGTGGCCGCCGGGCGGTCGTCCTCGCCGACCGAGACCTCGAGCACCGCGCCGCCGAGCGCATCCTTGAGTTCGTCGGCGGTGCCCTCACTCACGATCCGGCCCTGGTCGATCACGGCGATGCGCTGGGCGAGACGGTCGGCCTCCTCGAGGTACTGCGTGGTGAGCAGCAC
>SLLJ01000184.1 GCA_007134165.1 Nitriliruptoraceae bacterium
CAGGGACTACCTGGAACTGCTCGACGTGCGGGTCAACGGGCTGCTGTACGTGCTGCGCGAGGACCCGCGGCTGCAGGACTTCGTGCACCGCGAGCTCGGCGCACTGCTGGCCCAGGACGCTCGCCGGGGCAGCGAGCTGCTCACCACGCTCCGGGCCTACCTGGACGCGGGCCGCAACAAGACCCGGGCGTCAGCGATGCTGCATCTGTCACGCCCGGCCATCTACCAGCGGCTCGCCGCCATCTCCCGGGTGCTCGACGCCGACCTCGACGATCCCGAGACCTGTCTGTCGTTGCACGTCGCCCTGATCGCGCTGGGGACGCCAAGCGAGCGGTTCGGCGAGCCGCCTCGGTAGGGTTCTGGCCCCCCCGAGTCGACGACGAGGTGCCGAGATGACGCTGGAGGTCTTCGACGACCATCCGTGCGAGCTGGGTGAGGGGCCGGTCTGGGACGCGGCCACGGGACAGCTGCTGTGGCTCGACATCCTGCGTGCGCAGGTGCATCGGCGCGCCGTCGACGGCTCCGGGCCACGGATCACCGAGACCGTCGACCACGCCATCGGCTGCCTGGCGTTGCGTACCGACGGCAGCTGGCTGGTGGGCGACGCACGCGGTGCCGCGCTACGCGTCGGTGACGCACCGGCGCAGCTGATCGCCAGCATCGCGCACCTCGAGGGCGGCGAGCCGTCGACGCCGCTGCGGTCCAACGACGGCGGGGTGGACCCGGTCGGCCGGTTCTGGTTCGGCACCATCGCCTGGGACCTGTCTCCCGGCGTCGCGGCGCTGTACCGCATGGACGATCCGCCCACCGGACCGGTCACCCGGGTGCTGACCGGGGTGTCGATCAGCAACGGGATCGGCTGGGCACCCGACGGCGCGACGATGTACTACGTCGATTCGCCCACGGGGCGTATCGACCGTTTCCGCTACGACGTGGCCACGGGCGATGCGACCGACCGCCGCCCCCTGGCCACCATCGCGTCTGCGGCCGGGGTCCCCGACGGGCTCGCGGTCGACCGCGACGGGGCCGTGTGGGTCGCACTGTTCGGCGGCTCGGCGGTGCACCGCTACCTCCCCGACGGGCGGCTCGATCGGATCGTCGACGTGCCCACGCCCAACGTGACCAGCTGCGCCTTCGTCGGCGACGATCTGGGGCGGCTTGCCATCACCACCGCGGCGGTCGAGCTCAGCGATCCCGGACCACTCGCGGGCGCGACCTACCTGCTCGACGTGGACGTCCCCGGGCTGCCGGTGCCGCTGGTTGCCGCGTGAGCGCAGCACGGCGGACCGCGCTCACCGGCGCTGGGCCAGGTGGTTGCGCCAGCCCCCGCGGTCGGTGATGTCGGTGGCGTGGGTGAGCCCGTAGGGTTCGGCGAGATACCCCAGCACGAAGCGGCCGTCAGCGAGCTCGAGGTGCCCGAAGCCCAGTGGTCGTGCGGCCTGCCGCAGCAGCCGACCGATGGCGTGCTCCGCCAGCATCCACACCTCGACCTCGATCGCCTTGCCCGCGTCCTCGTCGCGTACCAGCCCCGGCTTGTCGCCGTCTGGTAGCTCGTACAGCCGGTAGGCGGCTGCGGTCGTGGTGGTGGCCACGAAGTGGGCATCGAGTTCGATGAGCTGGTGGTTGAGTGGCTGACCCCGCAGGTGTGCGCCGACCACCGCCACCTCGACGTGTCCGGTCGGTGGGTCGGGGGTCCAGGTGACCGTGCCGGTCGTGGGCAGCGGTCGGTCGGTCGCGCCCATCGGCAGCCCGGCGGCGGCGTGCATCGCGGCGCCGATCGCGGCCAGTCGGGCGTCGTGCCCCCCGGCGCCGATCAGGGTCACCCCGGTGGGGCGGCCGTGGGACGTGAACCCTGCCGGGACCGCCAGCGCCGCGAGTCCGAGCAGGTTCACGAAGTTGGTGTAGAAGCCGAGGTTGCTGTTCAGGGTCAGCGGGTGAGCCAGCACCTCGTCGATCGTGTAGGAGGTCCCCGCGGTGGGGACGAGCAGCAGGTCGAGATCGTCCCACAGCGGGGCGGTTCGCCGCTGCAGCGCGGCGAGTCGGTCGCCGGCACGGTAGGCGTCGACGGCGCTGAAGCCCCGCCCCGACTCGACGATCGCGCGGGTCACCGGGTGCAGCGCGTCGGGGATGGTCGTGAGCACGTGCTCGAGCGCGGCGGTGCGCTGCGCGACCCAGGGCCCCTCATAGAGCAGGTCGGCCACCTCCTGCAGGGGGGCGAGATCGACGGTGATCGCCTCGCCGCCGAGCTTCTCGGCGCGGCGCACCGCCTCGGCGTACACGGCGGCGACGTCGTCGTCACCGAAGAACTCCAGCGGGTTCGGCACGCCGAAGCGGAACCGTGGCGGTGCCACGGGCACGCGCCCGCCCGATGGCAGCTCGAGCGGTGCCGTGCGGGCGTACGGGTCCCTGCCGTCGGGGCCGTTGAGCACCGCGAGCACGGCCAGCGCGTCGGCCACGGTCAGGGCGAACACCGATACGCAGTCCAGCGACCGCACGGCCGGGAACACGCCGGTCGTGGGTACGGCGCCGGGCGAGGGCTTGAGCCCGACGACGTTGTTGCAGCCCGCGGGGATCCGGCCGGACCCGGCGGTGTCGGTCCCCAGCGCGAAGGTGACGAGGTCGGCCGCGACGGCCACGGCTGATCCAGAGCTCGATCCCCCGGAGATGTCGGCCGGGTCGAACGCGCTGCTCGGTGCCCCGTAGGGCGAGCGCACGCCGACCAGCCCGGTCGCGAACTGGTCGAGGTTGGTCTTGCCGACCGGCAGCGCTCCGGCGGCCACGAGTCGGGCGACGGCGGTGGCGGACTGCTCGGGCTCCCACGCCGCCGGCGGGCAGGCGCAGGTGGTCGGCAGGCCGGTGAGGTCGATGTTGTCCTTGATCGCGAACGGCAGCCCGTACAGGGGCAGCGAGGCGGGAGGGCCGAGTTCGCCGGCGGCGAGTGCCGCCGCTCGCGCGCGCAGGTCGTCCTCGGCGAGACGCGAGATCCACACGTGGTCGTCGCCACGGGCGGTGATGCGGGCGAGCACCGTGTCCACGACCTCGACGGGGGACGTCGAGCCGTCGAGGTAGCGGCTGCGCAACGTCGCTGCGTCGAGCGAGCCGTTCCAGCGCGTCGGCGCCGCCGGGGCGGTGCGCGCGCTGCTCATGGCTCGATCCGGAGCAGCCGGGCGAGGTTGGCGCCCTCGACCTTCGCGCGGTCGGCGGCGTCGGGGACGGCCTTGCGCATCTTGAGCCGCTCGAGTTCGAAGTCGCTGCCGGGCCAGTCGGTGCCCATCACGATGCGCTCGGGGCCGACCCGGTCGTAGGCCATGCGTACCTCCAGCAGCTGCGTGCCGGAGGTCTCGAGGTAGAGCTGCTCGTTGCGCTCGGCGACGATCAGTGCCTCCATGACGTTCCAGATCGTGCCCATGTGGGCGATCAGCACCGGGACCTCCGGGAAGCCCCGGCTGATCTCCTCGATCGCGAACGGGCCGCAGAACGGGTCGTCGAGCGCGTTGACCAGCACCACCAGCCTGTTTCGCCGGCAGGCGTCGAACACCGGGTCGAGCAGCCCGTGGTCGGCGAAGTGATACCCGTGCATCGTCGGGTGCAGCTTGAGGCCCTTGAGCCCGAGCTCGGCGATGCGTTCGATCTGCTCCACGGCGTCGGGCGCGCGGGGGGTGACCTGCCCGAAACCGACCAGCCGGTCCGGGTAGGCCGCCACGGCCCGGGCGATGAAGTCGTTGTCGATCGCCTGGCCGAGCGAGCAGCCCACGGCCAGGTCGACACCGGCGGCGTCCATGTCGGCGAGCATGGCGTTGGCGGAGAACTCCTCGGCCGTGAGGTAGTCCGAGGTGCCGGTGGCCTCCCAGACGTTGTTGTAGGCGTCGATGATCACGCGGCCTCCGAGGGGGTGTCGCCGAACGGGGTGCATAACTTATACAAACAGCCGCGCGCGGTCGGTGCAGGTAGGGTTGCGCGCCCGGATAAGTTATATAGTCGTGGAGGTCGCGCCGCACCGGAGGGCGCCGGCCCCGGAGCCGGCCCGGTTCGTGACGGCGGCGTGAGCGCACGACGAGGAGCCAGCACGATGCTCGGTGAGCCCCACCCCCCGCCGACCGATGGCGCCGGGACCACGGCCGCGTGGCGCTGGCATCACGCCGGCTTCGCCGTCGACGATCTCGATGCGGCGATCGCCTTCCACCGGGCGAGCTTCGGCTTCGAGGTGGCGTTCGAGGTCCGCGGACTCACCGACCTGATCCGGCAGGTCACCGGGGTGCCGGGCCTGTCGGTCGACATCGCCCAGCTCGCCGACCCCAACGGCGACACGGTGTTCGAGCTGCTGTGTTTCCATGACGTTCCCGCCGACGTCGACCCTGCCCTGCCCGTGCGCCCCGGCATGGCGCACGCGGCGTTCTCGGTCGAGGACCTCGATGCCGCGCTTGCCGCCGTGGTGGCCGAGGGTGGCTCGCTGCTGGGAAGCATCACCACCTTCGCGGAAGGGCGCGGGGTGTACTGCCGGACCGGTGTCGGCACGGTCGTGGAGCTGCTCGAGCAGCCCCGGCCACGAGGCCAAGGAGCGTGACCACGATGACGCTGGACCTGATGACCTACTACCGCCACATGCTGCGCATCCGCCACTTCGAGGAGGCGTGCCTGTCGGGTGTTGCCAGCGGTGAGATCCACGGTGAGCTGCACACCGCGATCGGCCAGGAGGCGATCGCCGCCGGGATGGTCGGCATCCTGCGCGACGACGACGCGCTGGTCAGCACGCACCGCAACCACGGCCACGGCATCGCCAAGGGCGTGCCGCTCGAGCCCATGCTGGCCGAGATCTTCGAGAAGGAGACCGGGCTGTGCGGCGGCTTCGGGGGCCACATGCATCTGTTCGACCCCGATCGGCTGTTCTCGACCACCGGGATCGTCGGGGCCACGTTGCCGGTGGCGCTCGGCCATGCCTACGCGGCCTTCCTCGACGGCTCCGATGCGGTGGCCGTGGCGGTCTCCGGTGACGGCGGGGTCAACACCGGCGGCTTCCACGAGAGCCTCAACCTCGCCGGCGCGCTGAAGCTGCCGTTGGTCGTGCTGGTCGAGAACAACGACTGGGCGATCTCGGTGGTCAGCTCCGAGGTCAGCGCGGTCGGCAGCGCCGAGCGCGCCCCCGCCTACGCCGCCTGGGGCACGCGCGTCGACGGCACCGACCCGGCCGCCGTCGCCGTGGCGTTCGCCGAGGCCGTCGCCCGCGCCCGCCGCGGCGAGGGACCGGCGATCGTCGAGGCCACCGCGCAGCGTTTCCGGGGGCACTACGAGGGCGACCCGGACCTGTACCGCACGCCGGAGCTCAAGGAGGCGATGGCCGCGAAGGATCCGCTGGTCATCGCCCGTCGTGAGCTCGAGGCACAGGGCATCGGCACCGACCACCTCGACGACCTGGTCGCCGAGTCCCAGGCGCAGATCGACGCCATCCTGGCCCGGGTCCGGGCCGCCGAGCAGCCCGACCCGTCCCGCGCCCACGACCACGTGTTCACCGGAGGTGTGGCATGACCACCGCGACCGACACCCCGATGCTCTCCCCCAGCTTCAACCTGTCGCGGGTCATCGCCGATGCGATCAAGCTCGAGATGGAGGCCGATGAGCGCATCGTCGTGCTCGGCGAGGACGTCGGCCGGCAGGGTGGGGTGTTCGGCTCCACCCGCGGGCTGCAGAAGGCCTTCGGTGACCGGCGCGTGCGCGACATGCCGATCTCCGAGATGGCGTTCACCGGCATGGGGGTCGGGCTCGCGATGTCCGGCTACCGACCGATGATCGAGATCATGTTCGTCGACTTCATCGGCGTGTGTCTCGAGCAGGTCTACAACGCCATCGCCAAGAACCCCTACATGAGTGGTGGTCGGGTGCCGATGCCGGTGGTGATCAAGACCGCCGGTGGCTGCATCGGCTCCGCGGCGCAGCACTCCCAGTGCCTGTGGGGGACCTTCGCCCACCTGCCCGGCATGCACGTCGTCGCGCCGTCGTCGCCGTACGACGCCAAGGGCCTGATGGCGGCCGCCCTGCGCAGCGACGACCCGGTGATCTACATCGAGCACAAGGGACTGCTGCTCTCCAAGCTCGGTGACTTCCCCCACGGCGCGGAGGTCCCCAAGGGGCGCTACACGGTGCCGATCGGCGAGGCCGCCACGGTCCGCGACGGCCGTGACGTCACCATCGCGACCCTGTCCGCCAGCGTCCGCGATGCGCTGGTCGCGGCCGACGAGCTCGCCGGCCAGGGCATCGACGTCGAGGTGGTGGACCTGCGCTCGGTGGTCCCGCTCGACGCCGACCACGTCGCCGCATCCGCGGCGCGCACCGGACGGCTGCTGGTGGTCGACGAGGACTACCTCGGCTTCGGGCTGTCGGGTGAGCTCATCACCCGCGTGCTGGAGCTTCTCGGGCCCGGCGCACTGCGTGGCATCGCGCGCCACGGCGTCGCCAACGTCCCGATCCCCGCCGCACGCAGCCTCGAGCAGGCCGTGGTGCCGGGGTCGGCGTCGATCGCGGCCGCGGTGCGCGAGCTGGTGGCGCGCGGATGAGTGGGGGCGCCGCCGCCGCTGTTGCGGGGTTCGCCGACGACCGGCCCGCCGAGCCCGACGCGGTGCGTTCCCGGCCGCTCGCGGGTACGCGGGCGCTGGTGGTCGGTGCCGCCGGTGCGATCGGACAGGCCATCGCCCGTGATCTCGCCGCCGCCGGCGCCACGGTGCTCGCCGCCGATCTGCGTGGCGCGACCGAGCTCGTGGCCGGCCTCGGACCTGGCGCGCACACCAGCGTCGAGGTCGACGTCACCGACCTCGCCGGCGTGCAGGCGCTGGTCGCTGGTGCGACCGCCGAGGGCGAGGTGCACGCCGTGGTCTACGCCGCGGGCGCCAACACCACCGGACCGATCGCCGAGCTCGACTGGGCCGAGTACGACCGCGTCATGGACGTCAACCTGCGCGGGGCCTTCCACCTGGCCCAGGCCCTGGCGGGTCCGCTCGCGGCGCAGCCATCGCCGGCGAGCCTGGTGCTGCTGGCCTCCACCGCCGGCCAGCGCGGTGAGGCCGGTGGCAGCGTGTACTGCGCGTCGAAGTTCGGGCTCATCGGACTGATGCAGAGCCTGGCCGCCGAGCTCGCACCGGCCGGCATCCGCGTCAACGCGGTCGCCCCCGGCAACGTCGACAGCCCGATGCTGCGCAAGTTGGCGGCCAGGGTCGCCATGCGCGAGGGCACCGACACCGCCACCGTCCTGGCCGCGCTCGCCGAAGAAGCCGCCGCGCGACG
>SLLJ01000141.1 GCA_007134165.1 Nitriliruptoraceae bacterium
CCACACGGGACCATGCGGCGTACGGAGACGGACACCCATGACCGCCTGGGTACGCCACATCCGCGGACAGCCGCTGCCCCCACCCCCTCCCGGCCGCCAACCGCACACCCAACCCCAGCCCGCGCACACAGCCGCTGCGCGGAAGCGCCTCGGAGCGCCCACCGCACAAGGTCGTGCGACAGAGCCGCCGGAGCCGCGAACCGAACCGCCTCCGCTGCCGCGGAAGCGGCCCTACCGGCGGCGCTCAGGCCTCTTCGAGCGCGACGTCGATCACCGCGAGGAACGCGGGCAGTGGCTGGGCGCCGACGATCCGCTCGCCGTTGACCAGGAATGTGGGCGTGCCCTGCACCTGCAGTTGCTGCGAGCGTTCGAGGTCGGACTGCACCAGGCGGACCAACTCCGGATCCTCGAGGTCGTGCGCGAACCGCTCACCGTCCAGACCACGGGACTCGGCCAGTGCCACCAACTCCTCCGCTGACGAGCCTGCGGGCCCTTCGGCGAAGATCGCCTCCTTGACCTCCCAGAAGGCGTCCTGGCGCTGGCCGGCCCGCGCAGCCACCGCCAACTGCAGGGCGCGCTGCCCCTGGAAGGGGGTGTCGAACCAGACCAGCCGCATGAGTCCGGGCTCGACGTAGCGCTCGATGAGTTCGGGCTCGACCTCGAGGTCGTGCCGGACGCAGAACGGACAGGCGAAGTCGCTGTAGATCTCCATCACCACCGGTGCATCCGGCGCGCCCAGCGTCGGGCGGGTCGCCGCCTCGGCGTCGACCAGGCCGGACTCGTCGGGGGTGGCCGGCGCGCTGGGGTTGCCGGCCTCCTGCGCACCTTGCGCTCCCTCGTCGACCTCGTCGACCTCCGTTCCGTCGGCGCCCGCCCCGGCGGCCGCGTCCTGCGAGCCGTCGAGCTGCCCGGCGGTGTCCTCGGCGTCGGCGGCGACCGGCGACGGGTCCGCCTCGGCGTTCAGCGAGCCGATCGTGAACCCGACCAGCCCGGCAACCAGGGCGATCGCGACCACGAGCAGGGGCGGGACCCCACCCAGCGCCGGACGGGGTGCCGGGTTCGAAGGCGGCTCGGGATGATCGACGCTCACGTGCGCTCCACGACGGTGGGGGCGGGATCCGGATCCGGCTCAGGGTACGGCTCCACCGGGAAGCCGGCACGCCTCGCCTCGGTCCGCACCGCCTGCGCCAACCTGAGCGCATCACGGGCCCGGGCGGCCAGTCCGAGCCCGTCGAGCCCGGCGCCGCCCACGTGCAGACTCGGCGCGTCCGACGCCAGCGCCAGGCGGATGCGGTCGACCCGCTCCCGGTGGCCGACGTCGTACTGCGCCAGCGCGTCGCGCCAGCGCACCACCAGCCGCTCGACGGCGGGAGCGCGAAGGCCCAGCGCCCAACGAACCTCGGCGTCGACACGGTCTGCCAGGCTGTCGTCGTCCAGCGCCAGCGCCGAGGTGTCGTCGACGCGGCCGACGCTGGCCCGCAGCAGGAAACGGGGGTGCTCGGCGTGGTGGGGCCACTTGCGTGAGCTGAGCGTGACCGCCTTGACCAGGCGTCTCTCACCCCGGGGTACGAGCACGCCTGACAGCTGCGGCACTCCAGCCGCATCGGCCCAGTCGTAGGCCAGAGCGACCACCCCCACCGACGCGCACCGGATCCCGGCGAGTTCCCGGGCCGGTTCGGGCACCACCTCGGCCAGCATCCGGGCGGCCACGGCGACGGGGACGGCGAGCACGACCTGATCGGCCACGACGACACGGTCGGCCAGCTCGATGCGCCACGACGAACCGTCGGCGACCAGCACCCGGACCGGGGTCGAAGGCTGCAGCCGCGCACCGAGGTCGTCGGCGAGCCGGTCCACGACTCGGCCGAGCCCACCGCGCACGGTCACGAACACGGGCCGGTCGTCGCCGGCCGCGCGCTCCCGGTGCGCGCGCAGGCCGTCGGTCACCCGGCGGTGGGACTGCGCGGCCGCCCACACGGGCGGGATGGTGGCCCGGGCACTGAGCCGTTCGGGCTGCCCGGCGTAGACCCCTCCGAGCAGCGGTTCGACGAGCCGGTCGACCACCTGCCGACCGAAACGCTCCCCCACCAGGTCGGCGACGCTGCGATCACCGGGGAGGTGGCGGCGGGGCAGCAACGGCTCGAGCGCAGCGCGCGCCACCGCAGCGGGAGTCAGCGCACGTGAGCGCAGCACCGCGGTCAGGTCGGTAGGGACCCCCATGACGGTGTGCTCGGGCAGCGGACGTAGCCGCCCCTCGATCCACAGCCCGACCCGGCCAGTTGCCGGAGCGACCAGATCGTCGCCGTCGAATCCGAGGTCGCGCAGCAGCGCCATCCCCTCGGCGTGTCGGGCGAGCAGCGCGTCCGCTCCGACATCGAGGTCGGCGCCGTCGAACGCCACCGTGCGGATCTGGCCGCCGGGCGACGCCGACGCGTCGAGCAGCGTCACCTCGACGTCGTCGCGCAGGTGCCAGGCGGTGGCCAGTCCGGTCAGCCCGGCGCCGATCACCACCACCCGGGCACGTCGAGGTTGTCCGCGTCCGGCCGGCGCGACGCTCACAGCGCCCCCTCGTGCCCGGCGACGGTGCGCACCACCTCGCTCAGCGCATCGAGCAGCACGCCGCGGCCCACGTCCGCACAGGTGAAGCGCAGCCCGAGCTCGGCCGCGGCGGCCTCGAGTGACGGGTCGGCGCCGGTACCGGGCGCGACCGGACACTCCAGCACGTCGCGGCGCTCGTGGGCGCCAACCAGGGAGGCCAGCGCCGCCTCGGCCGTCGGTGTGCGCGTCTGGCCCCGCCAGGCGATGGAGCGCGAGGGCAGCGCGGTTCGTTCGGCGATGCCCTCGGCGACCTCCCGCAGGAACAGCACGTCCTCGGCGGCGGTGTCGGGCCCCGGGTCGGGCGCGGTCACCAGCACGTGGGCACCACGCCGCGCGGCGGGCTCGACGGCGACGGCCAGGGCATCGAGCAGCGTCGGCAGCGCATGCCAGGACACCACGCCGGTGTAGGCCGGCAGCCGGGCCGAGCCCTCGGCGTGCAGGTCGGGGTGCGCCGGCCAGGGCACGGTCGCCAGGCCCACGACCAGTTCGACCTCGGTACCGACCTCGGCAGCGACCTCGAGGTGGTCGGCCACGGAGCTCGGCACCACGGGCACACCGGTGCTGGCCGCCAACGGTCCGGCCAGCCGCTGCCCGTCGAGCAGGACGACCGCGAACTCAGCCACGCGCAGCACCTTCCGCCGGCACCTGGTCCGGGTCGGCGTCGGCGACCGCGGCCGGAGGCAGGACCCGGCCGGTCTCGTGCACCACCTCAACGACGTGCTCGAGCACGCCCGGATCGGTCTCGGGGAGCACCCCGTGACCGAGGTTGAAGATGTGGTCGGGACGCCCGCCGGCCCGTGCCAGCACGTCGGCGACGCGCGCCTCAACGGTCGGCTGCGGGGCGAGGCACACGGCGGGCTCGAGGTTGCCCTGGGGCCCGACGCCCTCGGGGACGCGCTGGCGGGCGACGTCCAGCGGGACCCGCCAGTCGACCCCGACGATGTCCGCGCCGGCCTGCGCCATCAGCCCGAGCAGCTCGCCGGTCGCGACCCCGAAGTGGATACGAGGCACCTCGAGGTCGGCCAGCGCCTCGAACACCCGGCGGGAGTGGGGCAGCACCGCACGCTCGTAGTCGTCGGGACTCAGCGCCCCGGCCCAGGAGTCGAACAGCTGGACGGCGGCCGCACCCCGGGCGACCTGGGCGCGCAGGGAGGCGATCGTGATCGATGCGAGCCGGTCCAGCAGCCGGTGCCAGGTCAGCTCGTCGGAGAGCATCAGGGCCTTGGTGCGCGTGTAGCTCTTCGAGGGTCGGCCTTCGACGAGGTAGCTGGCCAGGGTGAAGGGCGCACCGGCGAAGCCGATCAACGGGACGTCGAGCTCGGCGACGAGCAGCGAGACCGTCTTGAGCACGAAGGGCATGTCCACGTCGGGTTCGAGCTGGCGGAGCCGATCCACGTCCTCTCGGGTGCGCAGCGGCCGATCGACCACCGGGCCCACCCCCGGCTGGATCGTGACCCCGAGCCCCATGGCCTGCACCGGGGTGACGATGTCGGAGAACAGGATCGCAGCGTCGGGCCGGTAGCGGCGCACCGGCTGGAGGGTCACCTCGGCGGCGAGCTCCGGGGTGTGCACGACCTGCTCGAAGCTGTGGCGTTCACGCACGGCGCGGTACTCGGGCAGCGCCCGCCCGGCCTGACGCATGAACCAGACGGGGACCCGGTCGTGGGGCTCCCCACGGCAGGCCCGCAGGAAGGGGCTGTCACCAGGGGCGCCCGGCGGCGCGGCGGGCTCGGGCACGGGAGACCTCGACCGGTCGGTTCGACACACGACCGTACCGCCCGTCGGCACGATCAGTCGAAGCCCGGGGAATCCGGACGGTGCTGGCAGCCGCCTCGACCTGAGCGGCCAGGCGCAGCAGCCCGGCCTCGTCCCACGGCCGGCCGACCAGCTGCACCCCGACGGGTCCCACCACGTCGTCGTGGTGCAGCGGCAGGCTGATCGAGGGCTGGCCGGTGAGGTTGGGCCGCGGGGTCAGGCCGACCCAGGCGGTCTGGTCGGCGAAGACCGCCTCGCCGTCCCAGCCGGCGTACTGACCGTTGCGCCGGGAGGGACCGGTGAGCACCGGCAGGACGACCGCGTCGAGGTGTGAGGTACCCGCCACCACCGCGCGCGCGAGCAACTGCAGCCGGTACGGCGCGGCAGCGGCCTCGGCCGCACGGCGTGTCCGCCCGACCTGCGCCAGCCAAACGTTGACCGGCTCGAAGGTGCTCGGGTCGACGGGCTGCGCCGCGAGGTCGGCAGCCCACACCGTCAGCATCAGTTCGCCGATCGTGGGCGGGACGGGCAGGGTCAACTCCTCGAGGTCGTGGCCGAGGCCGGACAGCACCTCGACGGTGGCGTCGAGCGCCGCCTCGACGCTTGCGTGCAGTCCGCCGGGGGTGAGCAGTGTCTGCCGGTCGATGCCGATGCGTAGCCTGCCCACGTCCCCGCCGACCTCCGGCACGAACGGTCGGACCGGCGGCGGGGCCTGCCCGGGGTCGCCGGGTTCGTAGCCGGCGAGCACGTCCAGGGCCAGCGCCGCGTCGGCGACGGTGCGGGTGAGTGCCCCGCTGGTGACCAGCCCGAATCCCAGGTCACCGAGCAGCGGGGCGTTGGAGACGCGGTCGCGGGCCGGCTTGAGCCCGACCAGCCCGTTGACCGCGGCCGGGATCCGGATCGATCCGCCAGCGTCCGAGCCTTGCGCCAGGCCACACCGCCCGGCCGCAAGCCCGGCTCCCGCCCCACCCGAGGAGCCCCCGGCGTTGCACGTGAGGTCCCAGGGGGTGGCGCAGGGCCCGTGCAGGGCCGTGTCGGTGTGCCCGATGGTGCCGAACTCGGGCACGTTGGTCTTGCCGATCACGATCGCCCCGGCGCCGCGCAGCCGGGCGACCACGGCGTCGTCGGCTTCGGCGACCCAGCCGGCCAGGCTCCGGGTGCCCATCGTGGTCGGAGTGCCGGCGAATCGGTTGAAGTCCTTGATCGTCACCGGTACGCCGTGCAACGGACCGGTCGGGCCGCCCGCCATGGTGCGCTCGTCGGCAGCCGCCGCCTCCTGCAGCGCCCGCTCGGCGAGCACCGCGACGTTGCTGCGGAGCGGAGCATCGAGGCGCTCGATCCGCGCGAGGTAGTGCTCGGTCAGCTCTCGTGCCGCCAGCTGCCGGGCACGGATCATGGCAACCAGTTCGGTCGCCGGGCGGTAGGCCAACGGCGGCTCGGAGGTTAACGACGGGTCGCCGGGCACGCGGGCTCCTGGCAGGACGGGCCGTCGATCGGTGACCGTAGCCGCCACCGGGTGCCGGTGAACCGCACGTACCCGCTCCGGCGCACGACCCTCGACGCGAGGCGCTGCGACGGATCGGGTGGGCCGGTGCTGCGGTGCGAACCGTGATCGCCGAGACGAGGGGCCCGCAGCGCTAGGCTGGCCGGCATGTGCACCAAGGTGACCTGCCGGAGCTGCGGGCTCGCGTCCTGGAGCGGATGCGGCGCCCACGTCGACGCCGTACTGCGCGGCGTGCCCGAGGACCAGCGCTGCCGGTGTCGGCCGCAACCAGCCGCCGGGCGGACACGCCCGGACCGGCGCCGGTGGTGGTCACGCCGCGCCTGACCCCCGGCAGCCGTGGATCCAGGAGCCCGAGCGGTGAGCACCCACCGATTCCATGCCCCGTACGTGGTGACCCAGGACGCCGAGGACCGGGTGCTGGCCCCCGGGGTGGTCGAGATCGCCGACGGCTGGATCACCCGGGTCGAGGCAGCGAACGCGGCCCCGGCGCCCGATGAGCCCGGTCCTGGGCTGCAGATCCACCATCTCGACGGCGTGCTGCTGCCGGGATTCGTCAACACCCACGCCCACACCCCCATGACGCTGCTGCGCGGTGCGGGCGAAGGGCTGCCCGTCGATCGCTGGCTCACCGAGGTGATGTGGCCCCGCGAGGCCAGGCTCACCGCCGAGGATGTCGCCTGGGGGATGCGGCTGGGCGCCACCCAGCTCCTGCGGGGAGGGATCACCACCAGCGTGGAGATGTACTTCCACCCCGAGGCACTGGCCCGTGCGGGACGCGAGGTGGGGCTGCGCACGGTGGTGACTCCGCCAGTGCTGGTAGCTCCCGGCCTGGAACACCACGGCAGCTGGCAGCAGCAGTTGGAGCGCGCACTCGAACTGGCCGACCTCTTCCGCGACGATCCGCTGGTGGACGTCGGGCTCGGGCCGCACTCCGCCTATGCGGTACCGACCGAGCCGCTGGTGGCCACCATCGACGCGGCGGTGGCACACGGCCTGCTGCTGCATGTGCACGTCGCCGAGGGCGAGCACGAAGGCGACGTCATCACCGCCGAACACGGTCTCAGCGTGCCTCGCTACCTCGAACGGCTCGGGGCACTGGGAACCCAACTGCTGGCCGCGCACGGTGTCTGGCTCACCGACGACGACATCGCGCTGCTGGCCGCCCACCAGACCGGCGTGGCGCACTGCCCAGCGTCCAACGCCAAGCACGCCTCAGGCCTCGCCCCGGTTCGTGCCCTGCGCGCCGCGGGTGTGCCGGTGGGCATCGCGACCGACGGTCCCGCCTCGCACGACCGGCTCGACCCGTTTGAGGAGGCCCGCACCGCCATCCGCCTCGCGCGACTACGTGAGCGCGACGCCGGGGCGCTCGGGCCCCGCGAGGCGCTACGGATGCTGACCTGCGAGGCGGCCGCGGCGCTCGGACGCGACGACCTCGGAGCCTTGGAAGCCGGCCGGCGGGCCGACCTGATCCACCTCGAGCTCGGACCTGACCTCGGCCCGGTGCTCGACCCCACACAGCTCGTCACCCACGTCGTGTTCAGCGGATCGCCGGCGGCCGTGCGCGACGTCTGGGTCGGTGGCCAGCCGGCGGTGGTCGACCACCGTCCGCTCGCTGTCGACCTCACCGGGGCAAGCGCCGAGGTCACGGCCCGCGCCCGCCGAGTGGCTCGGCGGTAGCCCACGCTGGGCCTGCGTCCGCCACGCTGGGGCTGCGCAGCCTGCGAACCATCCTGGCGGCGACGCCCATCACACCCGTTCGAGCAGCTCGGTCACACCCTTCTCGATCCCGGCGGCCAGCACCTCGGCGTCCGGGATCGAGTCCAGGTCGGCGGTGACCCCGAAGGCGAGCTTGCCGTCGTAGGAGAAGATCGCCACGCCGGTGCGGAAACCCTCCCCGATCGGCACGTAGGGGGAGGCGGTCAGCAGCCGGCGGCCCAGCAGGTAGCGGGGCTGCTGAGGTCCGGGCACGTTGGTGGTGACCGTGGTCACGAACCGCTGTCCGCGGCGCTGGATGAGTTCGGTGACCGAGCGCAGGGTCAGGCCGACCACCATCGCCGGCGCCATGCCCGTTGCCCCGACCATCGTGGCCACGGCCACCGCCTCACCCGATCCCTTGAGAGCGTCCATCTCCGCGCGTACGGCCACCAGACGTTCGACGGGGTCGGCGATGGTCACCGGCAGCGAGGCGAACAGGGCCGTGACCCGGTTGTTCACCTCGCCGCGCTGGTCCTCGGAACGAAGCGAGACCGGGATCATGCTGCGGACCTCGGCGCCATCGTGCAGTTCGCCGCGGCCGAGCAGGACCTCGCGGTAGCCGTTGGTGACCGCCGCGAGGATGACGTCGTTGACGGTCCCGCCCAACGCTTTGCGGATCGTCTTGACGTCACCGAGCGACGCGTGCGCGCTGGCATAGCGCCGGTGCGGACCGATCGGTCCGACCAGGCTGGAGGGCGGCATTGGCTGCAGGATCCCGGCGAGCTCGGCGGCACCACGGGCCGCAGCGGCGAGCTGTGCCACGAGGTGTCCGGGCTGGCGAACCGCACCGACCGCACCGCTGGCGACTCCGACCGGCTGGGTCACCAGATCGCCGAGCGCATCGCGCACCAACGTGCGCCGCGCCGGGGCTGGAGCGGCCTGCCAGCGGCTGGGCTCGGCCGGGAGCGCGTCGGGTTCCTCCTCGAGGATCAACGCCAGCAGATCGGTCCCGGCGATGCCGTCGACCACACAGTGGTGGACCTTGCTCAGCATCGCCCAGCGGTCGCCCTCGAGCCCCTCGACGAACCAGGTCTCCCACAGCGGACGGTTTCGGTCGAGCTGCTGACTCATCACCCGGCCGACCAGCAGGTGGAGTTGTTCCACGCCACCGGGGCTGGGCAGCGCGGTGTGCCGCACGTGGTAGTCGAGTTGGAAGTGCTGGTCATCGACCCACACGGGTCGGGCAAGGCGCAGTGGCACCCGCTGGATGCGCTGACGGTAGCGCGGGATGAAGTCGAGCTTGGCGCCGATGGCGTCGCGCAGAGATGCCCACGGGGGCGGCGGGCCCTCGAACACCCCGACCGAGCCGATGTGCATGTGGTCGGCGTCGTCCTCGACGTGCAGGAACCAGCTATCGAGCGGGCTCATCCTCTCCACGCGGCATCTCCTCCCGCAGCGGCCGACGACCCGCACCGGGCCTGACCGCCGTCTCCCTGACCAGCGACAGGACTCACGCTAGCGCGCCGCCTCAGCGACCGACCGGCGGGCCGTCTGCCAGCTGTGCGGGCAGCGACCCGGTGCGCATCTCATGGGGAACGTGGGCGGTCTCGTTCCAGCGGTCGAGGACCACGGCGCCGAGCGCGGCCGATCCGTCGGTATCCGCCGGAGTCTCGCCCCCCCAGGCCGCGAGCTCCGCCGCCGTCGCCGGACTGTTGGCCGTGCCACCCCAGGCCACCAGGTGCGTGACCGCAGCGTTGCTGACCCCACCCAGCGTGCCCGGCGCCAGCCCGAGCAGCCGGTGGGTGCCGTGCCACACCGGCCCGCCGTGGGTCACCGCGATCGTGACCGACCCGGGCGCCGTTGCCGCCAGCCAGCGTCGCAGCACCGGCTCGACCCGGTCGGCCAGCATGGCGGCCGACTCACCGCCGACCTCCTCGACGACGTCCTCACCCGCCAACCAACGGACCCAGCGCTCAGCGTCGTCACGGGCCACCTCGGTGCGCAAGCGTCCCTCCCAGGCGCCGAAGGTGCGTTCGCGCAGGCCCGGGTCCTGCGCCGGTTCGCAGCCCAGCGCCTGAGCCAACGGCTCCATGGTCTCACGCGTGCGCTGCAGGTCGGAGGTCACCAGCCGGGCGTCGGGATGCGCGGCGGCCAGCGCCAAGGCGGTGGCCCGGGCCTGCGCGTGGCCGAGCGCGGTCAGGCCTGCACAGCGCTGACCTTGAATCCGGGCCTCCGCGTTCCAGACCGACTCGCCATGACGCACCAGCACCAGGCGCCTCACGCGGGCCGCCCGCCGTCGCGGTCCGGGCGCCAGATCGTGGCCCCGGCACTCGCCGCGACCGGCCGGTGCTCCCGGGAGGTTGCGAACACCTCGGCGCCGGGCTCGAGCACCTCCCCGGTCCAAGGATCGCGGCGGGGCACGTCGGACCACAATCGCTCGAGTTCGTAGAACGACCGTTGCTCGGCCGAGAACAGGTGGTAGACCACCTCGCCGTAGTCGAGCAGGATCCACCCGGAGGCGGGGTCGCCCTCCCGGTGCAGCGCGCGCCGCCCGAAGACCTCGCGCAGGCGTTCCTGCACGGCGTCGCTGATGGCGTCCAACTGCCGTTCGTTGCTGGCGGTGGCGAGCACGAACAGGTCCACCAGCTTGAGGACCCCGCCCACCTCCAGCACCACCAGGTCGGTGGCCTTCTTGTCGTCGGCGGCTTCGGCGGCCGCCACGGCCAGGGCCAGGGGCCCGGACAGCTCGTTCACGTACACCTCGTCGGGGTCGTCGTCCGTACGCCAGGGAACCACACCCGCTCGCCAGCCGCGAGGTAACAGGCCGAACGGAGCCGCGGCGCGTTCAGCCACCGGCCGATGGCAGGAAATCCGCTCCCACGATCACGGTCACGTCCACGACCGACTGTGGGGTTCCGGACCGCTCGATCTCGCCGACTCCGAGCCGTGCCTGCAGGTCACGGCCGATCTCGACCTGTGCGGGGTCGGTGTCGTGCAGCACGATCCGGGTGGTGGGATGGTCGAAGTGTTCGGCGTTGCCGGTCAGCCGCACCTGGTAGCCACCCGGAGTGACCCGCTCGGCGACCTGCTGGCCGACACCCGGGACGCCGGCGCCGTTGAGCACCTGAAGCGCGATGCCCGCGCCGGGGCCTTCTCGCGTGCTCCAGGGTCCGAGCCGCTCCTCGATCACCGTCGGGGCTCGGTCGTCGTCGAGCCGGTAGCGGTCGTCGGGCTCGGCCCCGAGCGGCGCCACCGGCAGGGTCAGGGTCACGACCAGATCCCGTGCGCGAGCGTCTGCGAGCTCGAGCAGCAACTCCTGCAGTCGCGCCGGATCCCCGACCAGCAGGCCGCCGCCGGCCACGTCCACCTCGTCGAATCCGCCGGAGGCGCGTGCTCCGAAGCGCTCCGGCGCCCGGGCGACCTGGTCGAGCAGTCCCTCGAGCACCTGCTGGGTCTGTGGCAACGCGTCGAGCTCACGGCTGCTCTCCGCGCGCAGCACGAGGTAGTCGACCACGCGGTCGCCGTCGAGGACCGCCGGCCCGGGAGCGAACCCGATCACCGATCCGTCCCCCGGCAGTTCGCGCCCGACCTCGACCGGAATGCCCTCGGACCGCGCCGTCAGTGACGCCCACCCAACGCGGTCGAGGACCAGAACCTCATCGAGATCGACCAGCAGGAGGTTGTCCAGCGCCACCCGCACGGTGTCCGGGCCTCCGAACGCGAACGCCTCGGCGAGGTCGAGGCTGCCGAAACCGGGCACCTCGGACAGCAGCCGCAAGGGCATGAGCACGATGCTGCCCAGTTCGCTGGCCGGGTCCACGGCCAGCACGGCGAGGCTGACCGCCTGCCCGTCGTCGACCGTGACGAGCACCACCGCGCTCGCCGCGGTCTGCACCGTGGCCGATGCGACCCCCTCGGGCGGGACGGGCTCACCCTCCGGGATGGGACTGGACCTCACCCCGAAGCCCCCCGTCAGCGCGATGGTCATCCCGACACCGAGGGCCGACAGCACCGCGAGCAGCACGGTGGCCACCGCCGCACGCCGCAGCCGACGACGTCGGATGCGCCGGGGTTCGTGGCGGCCGGTGGGACCCGGAGGCGGGCCGGCGCGCGGTCGACGCACCGCCGCCTCGTCCGCCGCGGAGGGCTCGTCGGACCCGGGCGTGTCCGTCTCGTCCGGCGGCGGATCGGCCGGGACCTCGGCTTCGAGGAAGCCCGGAGCCGGACCGGGGGGGACCGGCTTGCGCGACGGACGCAGCACCACCTCGCGGGGATCGGGTCGGCTTCGACGCCGTGCGTCAGCCATCATCCGACTCCCAGGCGTCCGGGGCCGCCGCGTCGTACAGCCCGTGGGTCCGCACGTAGCGGTCGACGGCCTCGGGCACCAGATAGCGGGTCGCCAGCCCCGCCGCGAACCGCCGGCGCAGCTGGGTCGAGGACACCTCGAGCTGCGGGATCTGCAGGTGCACCAGCTGCGGGCGCAGCCGCCGGCCGACGGGCGTGCCCATCCCCGGCCGGGTCACCACGACGAAGGTCGCCAGCGTCAGCGCCTCGTCACTTCGTTCCCACCGGGCCAGCCCGGCGGCCGCATCCTCGCCGAGGACGAAGAACCAGTCGGTGTCGGGCTCCTCGCGGTGCAACTCGGCCAGCGTGTCGGCGGTGTAGGTCGGACCGCAGCGGTGCACCTCACGATCATCGACCACGAGGTGGGGGTCCTCTGCCACCGCCGCGAGCGTCATCGCGACGCGCTCCGCAGCCGACGTCGGCGCCGTCCCCTTCATCCACGGCTCACCGGCGACCAGCAACCGCACCTGGTCCAGACCGAGTTCGACGCGGGCGCACTCAGCCACCACGAGGTGACCGAGGTGGGGGGGGTCGAAGGTGCCCCCGAGGAGGCCGACACGGCGGATCATCACGCCGAGGCTAGCCCGCCACCGACACCGGGTCGGCACCCACCGACGCCGGGCACCTCGCCAGCAGCGAGCGACTAGGGTCGCAGCAGGTGATCCCTGCCGCCCCCCGGGGATGACCCCCCGTCAGCACCGATCACGAGGAGCCACCGGTGGCCGAGCCGACCAAGATCCTGCTCGACGAGAGCGAGCTGCCGACCCACTGGTACAACGTCATCCCCGACCTGCCCGAACCGCCCCCGCCGCCGCTGCACCCGGGCACCCACCAGCCGGTCGGTCCAGAGGACCTCGCCCCACTGTTCCCCATGGGCCTGATCCTGCAGGAGGTCACCGGCGAGCGCTACGTCGAGATCCCCGAGGCCGTTCGCGAGGTCTACCGGCTGTGGCGGCCGTCCCCGCTGTACCGCGCCCACAACCTCGAACGCCACCTCGACACCCCGGCGCGCATCTACTTCAAGTACGAGGGGGTCTCCCCCGCCGGCAGCCACAAGCCCAACACCGCCGTGCCGCAGGCCTACTACAACGCCGCCGAAGGCGTGGAGCGCCTGACCACCGAGACCGGCGCCGGCCAGTGGGGTTCGGCGCTGGCGTTCGCCTGCGCGCAGTTCGGGCTCGGCTGCGAGGTGTGGCAGGTCGCCGCGTCGTTCACCCAGAAGCCCTACCGCGCGTCGATGATGCGGCTGTGGGGTGCGACCGTGCATTCCTCGCCCTCGGAGCTGACCGCCGCAGGCCGGGCGGTGCTCGCCGAACACCCCGACTCCCCCGGGTCGCTCGGGATCGCGATCTCCGAGGCCGTCGAGGCCGCGCTGGCCGACGAACAGACCAAGTATGCGCTGGGCAGCGTGCTCAACCACGTGCTGCTGCACCAGACGGTGATCGGCGAGGAGGCACTGCTGCAGCTGGCCAAGGTCGGTGACACCCCCGACCTGATCGTGGGCTGTACCGGCGGCGGCTCGAACTTCGCCGGACTCTTCTTCCCGTTCCTGCGGGAGAAGCTCGCCGGCAGGATGGCGCCGAGCATCCTCGCGGTGGAGCCGGCGGCCTGCCCGTCGCTGACCAAGGGCGAGTACCGCTACGACTTCGGTGACGTCGCCGGGATGACGCCACTGATGAAGATGCACACCCTCGGTCACGACTTCATCCCCGATCCCATCCACGCCGGGGGGTTGCGCTACCACGGGATGTCGCCGCTGCTCTCCCATCTCTACGAACTCGGGCTGTTCGAGGCCGAAGCCATCGATCAGACCCAGTGCTTCGACGCGGCCCTGACCTTCGCGCGAACCCAGGGGATCGTGCCGGCCCCCGAACCCACCCACGCCATCGCCGCCGCCGTGCGCGAAGCCGAGCGCTGCCGCGAGACCGGGGAGTCCAAGGTCATCCTCACCGCGCTGTGCGGGCACGGGCACTTCGACATGGCCGCCTACGACGCCTACCTGTCGGGGCAACTGCGCGACCACGACTACCCCGCCGAAGCCGTCGCCGAGGCGATGGCGCGCGTGCCCGTCGTCGAGGACTGAGCCGGCGGTGCGGGACCGGCAGTCCCGGGGCACCGGCGGTCCCGAACCGTGCGCGTGCCCCGTCCGGAGTTCCCCATGCCCCCGCGCACCTCGAACCCACCAACGACTGCCGAGCCGCTGCCCGCAGACGCCTCACCGCCCGACGCCGATCCCGTGCCGCCACGGCGGGGCTGGCAGCTGCTCACCGATCGGGTCTTCGGGGCGTTCTTCGCCGGCAAGCTGGTCTCGACGATCGGGGTGTGGGTCCACAACATTGCGGCGGCGATCCTGGTCTTCGAGCTGACCGGCTCCGCGCTACTGGTCGGTGCGGTCACGGTCGGGCAGTTCGTGCCCCAACTGGTGATCACCCCCTTCAGCGGCGCGCAGGCGGACCGGGGTGACCGGCGTCGACAGGTCATCGTGGGCCGGCTGGTGGCAGCCAGCGGCTCGGGCCTGCTGGTCCTGTGGTCGCTGATCGTCGGCCTCGAAGGGCGGGCCGGAGCCGGGGCGGTGATCGTCGCGGCCACGATCGTGGGCGTAGGGTTCGCGCTCGGCGGCCCGGCCATGAGTGCGCTGGTGCCCTCCCTGGTGCGCCGCGAGGAGCTGGCATCCGCGATCGCGCTCAGCGCATCGCCGTTCACCATCGCCCGGGTCGCAGGTCCGGCGATCGGGGCGGTGCTGGTGGCGACCGCCGGGGCCACCACCGCGTTCCTGGTCGCCACGGTCACCAATCTGGCCTTCGCGGCGGTGCTGTGGCGGCTGCCGATCCCAACCACGGCGCGCCGCACCGGCCGCGAAACGTCGATCGGCGCCGGCCTGCGCTACGTTCGCTCCGACGCCGCCATGCTCGGACTGCTGGTCGGCATCGCCGCGATCGGTGTGGGAGCCGACCCCGTCATCACCCTGACCCCGTCGATGGCCGCCGACCTCGGTCAGGACGCCGGCTTCGTCGGGGTGCTCGCCTCCTCGTTCGGCCTCGGGGCCGCCGGGGCATTCCTGGTCCTCGGCGTGCTGCGCCGCTGGCTCGGCCTCGAGCGGCTGGGGGTGGCCGGCATGCTGACCCTGGCCACCGGCCTGGTCGGATTCGCGGCGGCCTCCGCTCCCGGCCCGGCCGTCGTCGCGGCCGTGGTCGGCGGCATCGGGCTCACCACCGCCCTGACCTCGCTGACCACCATCGTGCAGCAGCGGGTTCCCGACGAGCTGCGCGGACGGGTGATGGCGCTGTGGTCGATGGCGTTCCTGGGCTCGCGGCCGCTGGCCGCCGGCACCACGGGCGCGGTCGCCGACGCCGCCTCGGTCACCGTCGCTCTGGGGCTGTCGATCGCGGTCGTCCTGGCCGGAGCCGTGGTCGTCGGCCGGAGCCGGGTCAGCCCAGCAGCCGCGCAGCCGTCTCGAGGAACGTGACCAGCACCACCAGCGCCACGACCACGAGCAGCAGCACCCGCAGCCATCCGGGCCGACGGGGAGTCGTCACCGGCGCCGACGTCGAGGTGGTGGACGACCGGTCGTCGGGGCCGTCAAGCAGGTCACGGGCCTCCTCGAGCCGCTCGTCGGGCACGACCACGACCATGCCACCCATGGTGAAGGGCAGCTGCGGGTAGGCGCCGCCGGCGTCGTCGCCGCGGACGTAGGCCTCGATGCCGTGCGAGCTGAGCAGCCCGCACGCGAGCTCGGCCTCGGCACGGCTGGAGAAGCGGTCGATGGTGGCCACGGCTGCGCTCCTGCTCGGCCGGTGACGGTACCGCAGGCCGTCATCGACGCCCGGTCAGGCGATGCGTTCGACGAACTCGGCGAGCTGGCGCAGGTTGCGCACCTCGACCATGTCCTCCACGAAGCGGGCGTAGCTGGTGGCGATCGAGTCGCCGGTGTCCCAGAACTGGATCGGTTCGGGGTTGAGCCAGAACACCCGGCGCGCACGGCGCTGGAGGTCCTGCAGCACCCAGGCGTTGGCCTGCCGGTAGTTGTTGCGGGCGTCTCCGAGCACCAGCACGGTCGCTCGCGGGGTGATGTCCTCGGCGTGCTCGGCGTGGAAGCGCTCGAAGGAGTGGCCGTAGTCCGAGTGGCCGTCGAGCCAGACCAACTCGGCCTCCGACATCATCCGGCGCATCGCCTCGCTGACGTCCCCGGCCTCGAACAGTGCGGTGACCTCGTCGAGGGTGTCGATGAAGGCGAACGAACGGACCTTGGAGAACTGCTCCTGCAGGGTGTGGACCAGCATCAGCGTGAAGCGGGCGAACGAGGCCACCGAACCCGACACGTCGCAGATCACGAACAGCTCGGGCTTGTGGGGGCGTCGCGGCCGGAACAACGGGTCGAAGGGCACCCCGCCGGTGGACAACGAGCGGCGCACGGTGCGACGCACGTCGAGGCGGCCGTCACGGCCGTGGCGCCGCTTGACGGCCACCCGGGTGGCGAGCTTGCGGGCCAGCGGACGGATCTGGGTGCGCAGCTGGGCCTGGTCCTCGGCCGACAGATGGAAGAAGTCGAGCTCCTCGACCGGCGGTCGGGTCATGCGGTCGGCGACCTGGTCCAGGCCCCGCTGGGCGGCGGCGCGGCGTCGGATCTCGGCTTCGACCTCCTGCTGGAAGGTGCGCAGCCTGGCCTCGAATTCGTCGCGGTACAGGCGCTGCTCGAGGGCGGTGAGCTCGTGGCCGTCGTCACCGACCCCGGCGAGCAGGTCGCGCAGCAGTTGCTGGAGATCAACGGCACGGAACACCTTGTACTGGAAGTAGGCCACGCCACCGTCGCGGCCCTCGACCCGACCGAACTGCTCGACCGCGAGCCGGGCCATCTGCCGGATGACCTCGTCCCCGCCCTGCATCAGGGTCTCGAGCAGCCGGGCGAGGTACTCGTCGGGGTCGAGTCCCTCATCAGGCTCGTCGGTGACCGGCGGGGTGTCGTCGCTGGGCGCGCCCCGGGCCGGGAAGTACAGCTCGAACAGGTCGTCGAAGGCCCGCCGGTGGGTGTTGGAGGTGACGGTCACGGCGGCCAGCGCCTCACGCAACTGCCCGCGCTCGAGCAGATCCACGTGCGGCAGCAGTCGGAAGGCGTCGATCGCCTCGGACTGCGTGGCACCGAGCCCGGCTCGGCGCAGGGCGGCGTTGAAGTCAAGCACCCGCTGCAGGAACCCGTCGACCGGCGGCGGCCCCTCGGCCAGAACCCGGGCAAGCTGCTCGGACATGGTCAGCGCTCCTCATCGCCGCGGCGAACTCGGCGGGCACTACGCACCGTACCGGCCGGCCACCGGTCAGGACCGCAGCGCCACCGCGACGGCCCGCTGCTCGTCGCCGAGCAGCAGCACGACCGCGCCGGTCGGAGCGATGGCCACGTCGAGCACGGGTACACCGAGCTCGGCGACGACCACCACCTCGTCGTCCATGACCACCACCGAACCACCGGCCCCAGCAACGACCCGGCGCTCGTCACGGGCCAGGCCGCGCAGCCGGCCGTCGACCTCGGCGGTGGCGAGGATCACCGGCTCGCCGTCGACCACCTCGACGTCGAGCAGGTGCACCAACTCCCCGCGTCGCAGCGCCACGGCCGCGCGGTTGCCGGAGGCCACCAGACCACGGATCTCCGAGGCGGAAACGTCCGGGGACAGCGCCTCGTCGGTGAGGGCGAATCGAATGCTGCCGTCCTCGCGTGCGAGGCCGAGCAGCACCACGTCGCCCTCGGCGTCCTGCGGTGCAGCGGGGTCCTGGCCGTCCGCGCCGCTCAGCGGCGCGTCGATGCCCGAGCGCAGCGCGACCAGCACGTACGCCTCGCCGATCGCAAGCGCGCTCGGCGCCAGGGAGCCGGCCGCGAAGCGCGGATCCAACGCGTCGAACACCGCGTCGGTCGCCACGGTCCAGCGCTGTTGCCCGCTGGAGCGGTCCACCGCGACGACCGCGGGTTCGGCCTGACCGCGCCGGATGGGTCGGGAGGCCACCGCCGTGCCCGGACCCAACGCGCCCTCGAGCCGGGAGGCGGTGGTCCCCGGTGGCGCCGGTGGGAGCTGCAGGGGGGTGCGCCACACACGCCCCTCGACCGGATCGCGCAGCTCGAGTTCGTCGTCGCCACCGTCGTCCTGGGCGCGGTAGAGCAGCAGTTCGCCGGCGCCGGCGTCGAGCAGGAACGCCAGCGGCGAGCCGACCACCGCGGTGTCCACACAGGTCAGACCATCGAGGTCGGTGGTCAGCGGCTGGAGCGCATCGATCTGTCCGGTGACCTCGTTGGGAAGCACGAGCTGGTACATCGGGTTGCCGCTGCCCACCACCCGGGCCGGGCCGACGTCGGCGGTGGCCCGGACCCGGGTCAGCTCCGCACCGAGACTGGTGGTGACCCGGCCGAGCGCCACTACTCCGTCACGGTTGGTGGTCAATGAATTCGCGCCGGTGACCTCAGCGGCACCGACCGGTCGGCCCACGTCCTCGGCGATCGGTGCCAGGGCGGCGAGTACTCCCGCGGCGTCCTCGGCACCGAGCACCTCCTCGAGTACCTCGCCGACCTCGGCCCCCACCGCTCGGGCCGGCAGTGGCGTCGCGTCCAGCAGCGTGCAGGCCGGACGGCCGAACAGCTGGGCGGCGATCAGCCCCACGACCACCAGCCCCACCATCGCCAGCAGGCCGATGATCAGCGTGCGGCGGTCGTCGCCGTTGCGCTGGCGACGTGCCGCAGGGGAGGCGGGAGCATCCGGCGGGGGGGAGGCCGGAACGTCCGGCGGGGGGGAGGCCACGGCGTCAGTTCATCTCGGGGCGGGGTGGCAGACGCAGGTGGCCGGTGGCCTTGGCGACGTCCTGCTGGTACTTGAGCAGGACGTTCATGGTGGCACGGGCGACCTGCTCGTCGATGGTGTCGAAACCGAGCTCGAGCAGGGTGTGGGCCCAGTCCAGCGTCTCCGAGATCGACGGCGGCTTCTTGAGCTCGAGCTGCCGCAGCGACCGCACGATGCGCACGAGCTGGTCGGCGAGCTGCTCAGGGGCCTCGGGCACCCGCGAGAGCACGATCTGCTTCTCACGCTCGACCGACGGGTAGTCGAGGTAGAGGTACAGGCAGCGGCGCTTGAGGGCCTCGGACAGCTCCCGGGTGTTGTTGGAGGTCAGCACGACGAACGGGTGGCGCGAACCGCGAACCGTACCGAGCTCGGGGATCGTGACCTGGAAGTCGGACAGGATCTCGAGCAGCAGTGCCTCGAACTCGAAGTCGACCTTGTCGACCTCGTCGACGAGCAGCACCACCTCGTGGTCGGCGCGCAGCGCGCGCAGCAGGGGGCGCTCGAGCAGGTAGTCCTCCCCGAAGAGGTCGTCCTCGACCTGCTCCCAGGCCTCCCCGCTTTCGGCGTCGGCGCCCCGGGCGTGGGTGATGCGCAGCAGCTGCTTCTTGTAGTTCCACTCGTAGAGGGCCTTGGCCTCGTCCAGTCCCTCGTAGCACTGCAGGCGGATCAGCTGCGCCCCACGGGCATCGGCCACGGCCTTGGCCAACTCGGTCTTGCCGACCCCGGCCGGTCCCTCCACCAGGATCGGCTTGCGCAGCCGGTCGGCGAGGTAGGTGACGGTCTCGATCGCCTCGTCAGGCAGGTAACCGGCCGCCGACAGCCGCTCGTGTACGTCGGCGACACCGTGGAAGGCGGCCGGATCGCCGGCGGATCGCACCGGGTCGGAGGTCGGCATGGGGGGTTCCTCACGGGCGGGGACGGCGGCGGGAACGCCTACCGCCGGTGAGGCTACGGCACGCCACGAGGCGGCGACCACCTGATGCCGGCACGCCCGGGACCCTGGACCCTGGCCGGCGCCGCCGTCGTGCGGCATCCTCGAAGTCGACGCCGCACGGTGGGGATGCCATGCTGCCGGCCGCCTTGACGGCAAGCGCTGTTCTGCTGCCGGGACCGACCGCGCCGCTACCGGGGTGGCTGACCGGTGTCCTGCTCGCGGCGCTTCACGCGGTGGCGCTGGCCGTGGCCATCGCGGCAATCGTGGTCGTGGTCGATGTCCGGGCGCGGACCGCTCCCCGTCGTCGGTCGCGGCAGCACCGACCCGATCCGCCCGGTGAGCGACCGCGCGAGACGGTGGGCCCGACCGGGGAGTTGATCGAGCTCGACGAGGCCCGCCACCGCCTGATGGAGCTTCGCTGAGCCGGCACCGCGCCGTGACAGCGGTGCCGGGGCGGGCACCCGCCGCTACCGTCGTAGCCCGACGAGCGGCAGGAGGGTGCGCGGTGCGAGCGGTCAGGATGGCGCGGACGGGCAGTCCGGAGGTGCTGGAGCTCGAGGAGGTGGCTGAGCCCACCCCCGGCGACCACGAGGTGGTGGTCGAGGTCGCGGCGGCCGGGGTGAACTTCATCGACACCTACCAGCGCTCCGGCGCCTACCCCCTGCCGCTGCCCACCGGGCTCGGCCTCGAGGGGGCCGGCACCGTGCTCGCAGTGGGCCGGGAGGTCACCTCCCGCCAGGTCGGCGACCCGGTCGCCTGGGCGGAGGCGCTGGGTTCCTACGCCGAGCAGGTCACGGTCCGGGCTGACCGTACGGTGCGGGTCCCCCCGGACCTCGACCCGCCCCGGGCCGCCGCGCTGATGCTGCAGGGCATGACCGCGCACTACCTGGCCAACTCGACCTACGCCCTGCGACGCGACGACGTCGCGCTGGTGTACGCCGCCGCCGGCGGGGTCGGGCGCCTGCTCGTGCAGTTGGCCAAGCGGCGCGGCGCCCGGGTGCTCGCCTGCACCTCGACCGAGGAGAAGGCGGCGCAGGTGCGCAAGCTCGGCGCGGACGCCGTGATCCGCTACCGCGACGTCGACGTCGTCGACGCGGTGCGCGAACTCACCGACGGGCAGGGCGTGGACGTGGTCTACGACTCGGTGGGTGCCGACACCTTCGAGTCCTCGCTCGATGCGCTCAAGCCGCGGGGCCTGCTGGTGCTCTTCGGCCAGGCCTCGGGACCGGTGCCCCCACTGGACCTGCAGGAGCTCAACCGGCGCGGCTCGCTGTACGTGACCCGTCCGAGCCTGGGCGCCTACACCGCGACCCTCGACGAGCTCGAGTGGCGGGCCGGTGCCCTGTTCGACCTCGTGCGCTCAGGCCAGCTCGACGTCCACGTGCACGCCGCCTACCCGTTGGCCGAAGCCGCCCGAGCCCACACCGACCTGACCTCGGGGACCACCTCGGGCAAGCTGCTGCTGACCCCCTGAGCGTCGCCTACGGTGGCGCCCCCACAACCCAGCAGCCCCGCGAACCCGCGAACCCGCAGCCCCGCAGCCCCGAAGCCCCCAGGAGCCATGATGCGCGCGATCCGGATCGACCGCTTCGGCGGACCCGAGGTGCTCGAGCTCGTCGCCGACCACCCCGAACCCGAACCGGCCCCTGGCATGGTGCCGCTCGAGGTGTCACGAGCCGGCATCAACTACGCCGATACCCATCAGGTCGAGAACAGCTACCTCGCGCCGACCAGCCTGCCGTTCGTGCCCGGGGCCGAGGCCGTGGGCACGGACCCGGACGGCCAGCGCAAGGTCGCGCTGCTCAGCGGCGGCGGCTACGCCCAGCGGGCGCTGGCCCCCGAGGCCTCCACCTTCGACGTGCCCGACGAGGTGGACGACGGGCAGGCGCTGGCGCTGGTGCTCCAGGGCCTGACCGCCTGGCACCTGCTGCGGACTTCGGCCCACCTCGCCCCCGGCGAGACGGTCGTGGTGCACGCTGCCGCCGGCGGGGTCGGCACCCTGGCCGTGCAGTTGGCCAAGGCCTGGGGTGCGGGACGGGTGATCGCGGTCGCCTCCAGCGCGTCCAAGCGCGAGCTCGCCCTCGACCTCGGCGCGGACGTGGCCGTCGACAGCGCCGAACCCGCCATGCCCAAGGCGCTGCGCGACGCCGCCGGCGGTGCCGTGGACATCGTGCTCGACATGGTCGGTGGCCGCACCACCGATCAGAGCCTGGCGTCGCTGGCGCCGTTCGGGCGGCTGGTCCACTTCGGCATGGCCTCCCGCGAGCTGCCCCGGCCGGTCGAGCTCGGCCCGCTGATGAACCGCTCCCGGGCGGTGGTGGGCTTCTGGCTGGTCCACGCCTTCGCCGACCCGCCCCGGCTGCTGGCGACTCCGATGCACGAACTGCTGGCCATGACCGCCGCCGGGGACCTGCGCCCGGTGGTCGGCGGTACCTACGGGCTGTCGCAGGCGGCCCAGGCTCACCAAGACCTGCGCGCGCGATCCACCGTCGGCAAACTGCTGCTCGACCCGGCGAGCTGAGCACGCCGCCCACGTACCCACGGGTCACCACCCGGGACGCAACCCCTGCTCGGCCCGGTCGCTGCGCTGACGGATGATCGCCGCCCACCCGGCGGTCGACGCCCGATGTCTCGCCGCTGCGGCGCAGCGTCGACCAGACGCGCCACGGACCGCATCGCCCGAGCGGTGAACCGGTCGATCGGCACGGCACGAGCTCTGGTCGGGTGGATCACGAAAGATGCCCCATCGGTCCCGCTCCGCCGATCATTGCCGATGTCCTACCCTGCAGCCATGCGCACCTGGGTCGTGGCCACCGTCGTCGGGCTGCTCACCGTAGCGCTGATCGTCACCTCGATCCTGACGGTGCAGCGCGGCCGGACCATGCAGCAGCAGGAGGCAGAGCTCGCCGCGCTCAGCACCGAGCGCGACCGGCTCGAGCGGCGGGTCGACGAGCTCGATGCCGAGGTGCAGCGCCTGCAGGAGCAGCGTGCCGGCGGCCCCGCCGAGGAGCTCGGCCAGCGCCTCGACGGACTGCTCGACGCGTTGCGCGAGGGCGCCGGCGAGGCGCTGGAAGACCTGCTCGACGGGGAGGGTACGGGCCTCGGCGAGCTACTCGACGGACTGCTCGACGGCGAGGCCGGGGTCCTCCGAAGCCCGCTCGACCGGATCTTCGGGGGGCCGTTCGAGGGAACGTTCGACGCGGCCGCGCGGGCGGCGCCGGCGGGTGCCCGCTGCCTACTGCCCGAACTGACCGATCCCGATCACCGGGGGGTGCCCCAGGCGGGCCGGACGCCGTGGCGGTGCACCCGCTGACGTGCGGCTGCCGGCGTCGGGTGCCGTCGGGTTCGGAGGCTGGACGCGAGCATCCGCAGGGGGCTGGCGGCCGACCTCGGCGTAGAACACCCGCCCACGCAAGGTTCCGTCACGACCACCACCCGACCCGCGGCCGAACGCGCCGGCACCGCACGAAACCCCCACCCACGCAGGTTCCGTCACGGCTGGCGGCCGGCATAGGCGCAGAACCCCCGCCCAAGCGAGTTTCCGTCACGGCTGCTGCCCCACCCGCGGCCGAACACGCCGGCACCGCACGAAACCCCCACCCGCGGCCGAAC
>SLLJ01000343.1 GCA_007134165.1 Nitriliruptoraceae bacterium
GAGGTCGCCACCGCCCATCTGTGGTTCGAGGAGCCCAACGACACCAGTGGCAAGGGCGGCGCGGCCAAGATGGCGCGACGGTTCGCCACCCACCCTTCGATCCGTGAGCGCATCGAACGGCTCGCGACCCTGAATGCCGGCACGGTTCGGCTCGACGCGCCGCTGCCGCCGCGACCGGTCCCCGCTCAGCAACCCGGGCCACCGTCGCACGGGCCCGGGCGGCCCCCGGATGGCTACGGACCGCCACCCAGTGGCCGGCCCGTCCAGGGCGGGCCGCCGGGGCCCTCGCAAGGACCTCCGCCGGGTCCCTCCGGGCCACCCTCCTCGGGTCCGTGGCCGCCCGGCCCACCCACTGGTCCGCCGCTTGGCTGACACCCCCTCGTGTGACGTTTGCGCGCGAACCGTCTCACGGGGCTAGGGTCCGCGTGCCGACGCACCATGCCCTGCCGACTCCGGTCGGCCTGCCCCCCGGGGTGGCTGCGACGTAGGATGGCCCGGCGCGATCCTGCAGCGCAAGGCAAGGTGTCGACGAGCGCACCACCGCGATGGTGTCGGTGGCGCCACCAGCAGCAGGTCGAGGCCACGGGACGTGGGAGCGTCCCGGCATGGCGGGAGAGCGAGGCGAGTCGTGCTGACCATCGAAGGGCTCGAGGTCGTCTACGAGGACGTCATCCTCGTGCTGAAGGGCGTGAGCATCGAGGTACCCGACGGGTCGATCGTGGCCCTGCTCGGGGCCAACGGTGCCGGCAAGACCACGGTGCTGCGCGCGATCACCGGGTTGCTCGACGTGCACCGTGGGAGCGTGCGCAAGGGATCGATCAAGCTCGACGGTACGCCCATCCACCACCTCGATGCACCCGCCACGGTCGCCGCTGGCATCGGCCAGGTCATGGAGGGACGGCGCATCTTCATCGATTTCACCATCGACGAGAACCTGCGCATCGGGGCACACACCGCCGACCGCGGCTCGATCGACGCCAACCTCGACCGCATCTACACCCTGTTCCCGATCCTCGCCGAGCGCCGCAAGCAGCTCGCGGGCTACCTCTCCGGCGGCGAGCAGCAGATGCTGGCCATCGGCCGGGCGTTGATGGCCGAGCCCAAGCTGCTGCTGCTCGACGAACCCAGCCTCGGGCTCGCCCCGCTGATCGTGCAGCAGATCCGCGACCTGATCGTCGAGATCAACCAGCAGGGCACCTCGGTGCTGCTCGTCGAACAGAACGCGAACATGGCGCTGTCGATCTCCGAGCATGGCTACATCCTCGAGACCGGCAAGGTCGTGATGGACAAGCCTGCCGCGATCCTGCGCGAGGACGACGACGTGCGCGAGTTCTACCTCGGGCTGCGCGAAGAGGGCGCCGCCTCCTTCCGTGATGTCAAGCACTACAAGCGGCGCAAGCGGTGGCTGTCGTGACCCTCCGGGTCGCGCCCCCCGTCCGATCCGGAACCTAGGAGGCCAGCCGTGGCGATGATCCGCCCCCTCTCGGAGGCCCTGACGGGCACCACCATCGACGCCGAACGATCGGGACCCGTGCTCGAGGTGAACAACCTCGAGCTTCGCTTCGGCGGGACCCGGGCCGTGGACGGGGTCAGCTTCGAGGTCGAACGCAGCGAGCTGTTCGCCATCATCGGTCCCAACGGGGCCGGCAAGACCTCGATCTTCAACTGCCTGTCGGGCGTCTACCGGCCACAGCGTGGCACCCTGCACTTCCTTGGTACGGACCTGCTCGGCCTGCGTCCCGACGACATCGCTGGGCGCGGCATCGCCCGGATGTTCCAGAACATCGAGTTGTTCGACAACCTCACGGTGCTCGACAACCTCATGCTCGGCCGCCACCTGCACATCGACTACGGCACCTATGCCGCCCTGCTCTACCGCGGTCGGGCCAAGCGTGAGGAGCTGGCCAACCGGCGCATCGTCGAGGACATCATCGACTTCCTCGAGATCGAAGCCTTCCGCAAGTTCCCCGTCGGGATGCTGCCCTACGGCGTCAAGAAGCGCGTGGAGCTCGGACGGGCGATGGCCATGGAGCCCAAGCTGATGCTGCTCGACGAGCCGGTCGCCGGCATGAACGTCGAGGAGACCGAGGACATGGCCCGCTTCATCCTCGACATCCGTGCCGAACTCGACATGACCATGATCATGGTCGAGCACGACATGGGGCTGGTCATGGACCTCGCCGACCGCATCCTGGCGGTCGACTTCGGCCGGCCGCTGGCGCTTGGCACGCCCCGCGAGGTCCAGAGCGACCCGGCCGTGATCAAGGCCTACCTCGGCGAGAGCGACGAGGGACCGACCCTTGAGGAGGCGGCGGCCGAGGCCGGACGCGACACGTGAGCCGACGGGGCCTGCCCCGTCCAAGACCGAGGAGATCGACGTGAGCACCGTGCTCGAGCGGCCCGCCAGCCCGGCGGGTAGCCAGGCCATCAGCACCCTCCCGGCGCGGGTGCGCGCCCGCGCGGCCGAGGACCCCGACCTGGTCGCGATGCGCGAGAAGCGCTTCGGCATCTGGCAGGACATCACCTGGGGGGAGTACTGGGACCGGGTGGCAGATGTCGCCCACGCGCTGGTGTCGCTGGGCATCGAGCCCGGCGACCGGGTCGCGATCCACTCGGAGAACCGCCCGGCGTGGCTGTACGTCGACCTCGGGACGGTGGCGGTGCGCGGCATCACCATGGGGCTGTACCCCACCAACCCGCCCGCCGAGGTCAGCTACATGCTGCGCGACTCGGGCTCGAAGGTCCTCATCGCCGAGGACCAGGAGCAGGTCGACAAGGCCCTCGAGGTGGAGCACGAGTGCCCCGACCTCGAGTGGATCGTCTACCTCGAGCCCCGTGGGGTGCGCGAGTACCACCACCCCAAGCTGATGGACTGGCCGACCTTCCTCGAGCGCGGCCGTGAGCACCGCGCCGCCCACCCCGACCTGCTCGACCGGCTGGCCTCCGAGGTACAGGACGACGACGTCATCACCCTGATCTACACCTCGGGCACCACTGGGCCCCCCAAGGGCGCGATGCTCACCACCGGCAACGTCGAGTACGCGGTGCGCACGCTGATCACCGAGGGGGGCTTCTACGACCCGCCGGCCAGCCCCGACGACGTCATCCTGTCCTACCTGCCGCTGTGCCACGTCGCCGAGCGGGCAGCCACTACCTGGACCAACGCCGAGGCCGGCGTCACCGTGCACTTCGCCGAGTCGATCGAGACGATCCAGACCAACCTCAAGGAAGTGCAACCCACGCTGTTCTTCGCGGTTCCGAGGATCTGGGAGAAGATCCACGCCGGGATCCACGTCAAGATGCACTCGGCTTCCCGCCTCAAGAAGCTGGTCTACGGTTTCTGGATGCGCATCGCCAACGTGATCGGTGACGAGCTGGTCGCCAACGGCGGCAACCACACCTTCAAGACCCGGCTGCTGTACCGGCTGGGCCATCCGTTCCTGTTCCGTGCGCTGCGTGACCGCGTCGGGCTGCGCAAGGTGCGAGCCGCCAGCTCGGGCGCAGCACCCATCGCCCCGGAGGTCCTGAAGTTCTTCTTCGGCATCGGCGTGCCGATCTACGAGATCTACGGCATGACCGAGAACGCGGCAGTCGCCACCGTCAACCGCCCCGGCCGGGTCAAGCTCGGCACGGTCGGCGAACCCCACCCCAACATCGAGCTCAAGATCGACGAGGAGACCGGCGAGATCCTCACCCGCCATCCGGCCAACTTCGCCGGCTACTGGAACAAGCCCGACAAGACGATGGAGACCATCGACGGCGAGGGCTGGCTACACACCGGCGACGTCGGGGTCTGGGTGGAGGGCACCCACGTCAAGATCGTCGACCGCATCAAGGACATCATCATCACCGCGGGTGGCAAGAACATCTCACCCTCCGAGATCGAGAACTCGCTCAAGACCTCGCCGTTCATCAAGGAGGCGGTGGTCATCGGCGATCAGAAGCCCTACCTCACCGCGCTGATCGGCATCGAGCTCGACACGGTGGGCAACTGGGCGCAGCGCCGCGAGATCCCCTACACCACCTACCGGGACCTGACCACCAAGCCCGAGGTGCTGCAGCTGATCCAGAAGGCGATCAGGGACACCAACGAACGTTTCGCCCGCGTCGAGAACATCCGCAAGTTCCGGATGATGCCCAAGGAGCTCGACCACGAGGACGGGGAGATGACCGCCACCCAGAAGGTCAAGCGCTCGGCGCTGCACGACCTGTTCGGTCACCTCATCGACGACATGTACACCAACCGCACCGAGCACCCCGGAGGCGACCTCGTCAGCGTGCACAGCCCCGAGGCCACCGCCGCCGAGGAGGGCGCCGCGTGATCACCCCCATCACCCGCGGCGACGGGAAGGAGAGTCCGTGGAGGCGCTGATCGAATCGATCGCGCGTGGCCTGGGACAGGGCAGCGTCTACGCGATGCTGGGACTGGGCTTCGTGATCGTCTACAAGGGCACCGACGTCGTGAACTTCGCGCAGCCGGCGCTGATGATCCTCGGAGCCTTCTTCGTGTCGTGGTTCACCTTCGACGCCGGGCTTCCGTTCTTCGCGGCCGTCCCGGTGGCGATGGTCGCCGCCGCGCTGCTCGGCGCCGCGATCGAGCGTGTGGCGTTGCGACCAATGGTCGGGCAGCCGGTGTTCTCTGCGGCGATGGTCACCGTCGGCGTGTTCTTCGCGCTGCTGACCATCGCCACCCGGCTGATCGGCACGGACATCCGCCGGGCGGGTGACCCCTGGGGTCTCAACGCCTTCGTGTTCGCCGACTCGATCCAGGTCTTCCAGGTCGACGTCGCCAAGGTCGTCACCGCCCTGCTGGCCTTCCTTGCGGTCGGTGCCTACTTCAAGTACTCCCGGTCGGGGCTGGCCATCCGCGCCACCGCCTCCGACCAGGAGACCGCGCTGGCCCAGGGCGTCAAGGTCGGCCGGATGTTCGGGCTGTCCTGGGCGCTGGCCGGCGCGCTGGGTGCCCTGGCCGGGGTGTTCATCGGCGCCGGCGGGGTCGGGTTCGAGCCCATCTCGGCACTGATCGCGCTCAAGGCCCTGCCTGCGATCATCCTCGGCGGTCTGGACTCCATCAAGGGCGCGCTGATCGGCGGGTTGATCATCGGCGTCATCGAGTCGCTCTCAAGGACCTACCAACCCGGGCTCGCGCCGTGGCTCGGGGCCAACTTCGACCAGGTCGTGCCCTACCTCGTGATGCTGATCGTGCTGATGATCCGGCCCTACGGGTTGTTCGGGACCCCGGAGATCGAACGCGTATGAGTGCCACCGCCACCGAACCCAATCCCAAGGTCAGCGCCAAGCTGCGCCGTGGTCGCCCGGAGCTGTATACCGACTACGCCGCTGACATGGCGATGCTCAACACCCCCGGCAAGCGGCTGTGGACCGGGTTGCTGATCCTCGGCCTGCTGATCGCGCCCTTCTACCTCGACCGGTCATGGACCTCGCTGTTCATCACCGTGTTCGTCTTCGCGATCGGCGCGATCGGCCTGAACCTGGTCAGCGGCTACGCCGGCCAGGTCAGCCTCGGACACGCCTTCTTCATCGGGCTGGGTGCCTTCACCGGGACCTACTTCGGTGGCACCGACCCGAACTTCCTCGGGCTGGGCCTCGACATGGCCATCTGGCTGCCGATGGCGGGGATCATCCCGGCGATCGTGGGCTGGGCGGTCGCCCCGCTGGCCTCCCGGGTACGGGGGCTGTACCTCGCGATCGTCACGCTCGGGCTGCTGTTCGTCGGCGGTCACTTCTTCAACGAGTTCCGGTCGCTGACCGGCGGTCCCAACCTGGGACGCACCGCGGCGCCACCGGTGCTTTTCGGCGTCGACTTCAGTGCGGCCGGCCCGCTGCTGGGTATCGAGATGACCGCTCGGCAGCGCACCTACTTCCTGACCCTGGTGCTGCTGATCGTCGCCGCGGTGATCGCCCGCAACCTGACCCGCTCCAAGGTCGGGCGGGCGTTCGCGGCGGTACGCGACCGGGACATCGCCGCCGAGGTCATGGGCGTGCCCCTCGCACGCACCAAGCAGACGGCCTTCGCCATCTCGTCGTTCTACGCCGGGATCTGCGGGGGGCTGATCTCGCTGACCTCCGGTGGGCGGCTCGACCCGATCAACTTCGCCGGTGCCGAGGGGCTGTTCTTGTCGGTCACGTTCCTGGCGATGGTGCTGATCGGAGGCCCGGCAACGATCTCGGGCTCGCTGATGGGGGCGGTGTTCGTCGTGTTCCTGCCGCGGTTCGTGGAGGCTTTCGCGCACTACGTGCCGCTGATCGGTGCGACCGGGCTGGTCACCGTGCCGCAACTCGAGAACATCCTGTTCGGCGTGTTCATCGTGGCCTTCCTGATCCTCGAGCCTCGGGGGTTGTTCGGCCTGTGGCTGCGGGTACGCAACTACTGGAAGGCCTACCCCTTCTCGTACTGACCTCGCTGACGAGGGATCGGCCGGAGGTAGGATCCTCGCTGGCCGCACGGATGAGCAGGGCGGCTACGACTGCAGTAGGAGACAGCGCCGCACGACGGTATGGTTCAGCGGTGGGAGGACCTCGACCGGTGCCGCTGGTCGAGCAGCGGATCTCGATGGAGGGAGAACAGGTATGCGCAAGTTGAGTTCCTGGCGGCGGAGTGCCGCCGTGTTGTGCGCCGTGGCGCTGGTCGCCGCTGCGTGCGGCGATGGTGATGACGCGGCGGACGAACCCGCCGACGACGCCACCGAGGACGTGGCCGACGACGACGAGGTGGCCGACGACGACGCGGCCGACGATGAGGCGGCCGACGACGACGCGGCGGATGACGCACCGGGTGAGATCCTCACGGCCCGTGGCGTCACCGACGAGCCGTGCCCGGATGCGGTCAACGAGGACAACGGCTGCATCTACCTCGGCCACATCTCCGACCTCACCGAAGGCCCCTTCTTCCCGCTCGCCGTGGAGATCCAGGCCGCGCAGGAGAACTTCTTCCAGCGCGTCAACGAGGACGGCGGCATCGCCGGCTACGACATCTCCCTGATCGTGCGGGACAACAAGTACAACCCGCAGGAACACGTCACCGTCTACGAGGAGATCGCCGACGACGTCCTCGCGCTCGCGATGACGCTGGGCACCCCGCCGACGCTGGCCGCACTCGACCTGATGGACGAGGACGACATGGTCGGCCTGCCCGCCTCGTGGTGGTCGGGCTGGGACCACGAGCAGGACGACCGCGGACTGGTGCTGTCCTCCGGCTACTCCTACTGCATCGAGTCGA
>SLLJ01000050.1 GCA_007134165.1 Nitriliruptoraceae bacterium
CCGCAGGGGCGGATCGCCCTGCACCTGCTCGGGCCCTGGTGGCTGGTGCGCCTGCCCACGCGCTCGACCGGACGGCTGCACCCCGCCGACGGCGGACCGTCGGTGGATGTCACCGTGTCGGGCGCCGAGCTCGAGGTGTGGGGCGCCCGGCGGCGGGCGACGCTGTCCTACTGCTTCGCGGACGGCACCGTGCTGCGCGACGAACTCGATGCGGCGGTGATCTCCCCTCCCGAGCTGTGCGATGCGCTCGACGCCGCCGGGCTCGAGGTGATCGAGCGATACGGCTCGGTGCCTCCCGCACGGCCCTGCATCGATGACGTGGCGTGGCACGTGCTGGCAAGGCCACGCCAGTGAACGTGCCTCACCTGGGCGGGTCGGCCTCGCCGCCGAGTAGTGGTGCCCCGGCCACGTCGGGCATCACCATCGCGTCGGGCACCATCGCCCAGGCTTGGCCGAAGCGGCCCATGTAGGCGAAGATCCCCGCCCCGTCGTTCTGCACGATCTGCCCGTTGAGCCACCGGGCCTCGGGCAGGCACACCAGCGCGATGGCTTCGGACGCGTCCTCGGGGCTGGCCGCCGCACGCAGCGGGTGGGTCTGCTCTTCGGCGGCCACGAGCTTGGCGTGGAACGGGCCGGTCATCAGCTTGATCGAGTCGGTGTCCACGTAGCCCGGCAGGATCCCCACCGCGGTCACCCCCCGCGGGCCGAGCTCGCAGGCCAGGTAGCGCACGATCGTTTCCATGCCAGCCTTGGCGGCGGCGAGCAGTCCGTGTCCGGGGATGTAGCCCACGGTGTCCGCCCCCGACACCGCCACGATGCGGCCACCGCGGGGCTCGAGCAGGGGGAAGGCGAGCTGGATCATGAGCAAGAAGTGGCGCACCGTGATCGCGAAGGTCTTGTCGATCTGGTGCAGCTTGAGGTCCAGCAGCGGCTTGAACGCGGTGGCGGCGGCGTTGGCGACCAGGACGTCGAGGTGGTCGCCCCGCTCGGTCATCTGTGCGAACAGCGCGCGCACGCTGTCCTCTTCGAGCAGATCGAGGTGCTCGGCCCGGGCGCCGGGTGTGTCGGCCTCACAGTCGGCGACCACCGCCTGGGCCGCGTCCTGCTGGGTGCGGTAGGTCACGATCACCACGGCCCCCATGCGTGCCAGCCGGCGGGCGGTAGCTGCCCCGAGCCCCCGCGAACCGCCGGTCACCAGCGCCGTGCGTCCTTCGAGTGGGCGGGAAGCGGACATGGTCGGCTCCTTGACGGGTCCGGGAAGCCTGCCACAGCCGTGCATCGGAACGGATCATAGTTCGTGGGTGAGGCGGTCAGGCGGCCGATGGTCCCTCAGGACAGATGGTGGAGGCCACCTCGTCGATCAGTTCCCGCCACTCGGGGAGCAGCAGCATGAGCGTACGGACGCGGACCCCGCGCTTCAGCAGTCGGCGCAGGACGAGTTCGCGGTGGCGTTGTGGATCCAGCGGGACCCGACGGCGGACGGTGGGTACGAAGGCCCCGGGCGGGTCGAGCACCGCGGTACCGGGCGGGGACACCAGGGCGAAGGCCTCGGAATCGCCCATGAGCCGGTCTCCTGAGGTCGGTGTCGGGACGCTGCTCCCCTCATCGGCACCTTCCGAGGCGGCCTTGACGGGCAGGCCGGGTGGGGTGTGCGGCGACGGCGTCGGAACCGAGTAGATTCCGGCGCGTGAGCGACCTGTTGACCGGCTACGACCACGGCGACCTCTTCGACGAGGTCTTCGCGCCTGGCGGCGTGGTACGGCCTCACTACCGCGAGTTGGTGGGCCGGGTGAGGGACCTGACCGCCGAGGACCTCGAGCACCGCGAGCGCATCCGTGACGCGATCTTCCGGACCCAGGGGATCACCTTCACCGTCTACGGCGACGACGACGGGGTGGAGCGCACCTTCTCCCTCGACCTGCTGCCCCGGATCATCCCCGCCGAGGAGTGGGACGTCATCGAGCGGGGGGTCGTGCAGCGCGTCACGGCCCTCAACCGCTTCCTCGACGACCTGTACGTCGGGGAGCAGGCGGCCGTGCACGAGGGCGTGGTGCCGCGCTGGCTGGTGCACACCGCCGAGGGCTTCCGCCGCGAGGCGTTCGGGATCCCCATGCCCCACGGCGCACGCTGCCTGGTGTCGGGGGTGGACCTGGTGCGCGACGCGCAGGGCACCTACCGCGTGCTCGAGGACAACCTGCGCAACCCTTCGGGGATCTCCTACGTGCTCGAGAACCGCGCGGCGATGACCCGGGTGCTGCCGCGGGCCTTCGCCGCCCAGCGGGTGCGTCCCGTCGACCATTACGGCCCCATGCTGCTGCGGGCGCTGCGTGCGGTCGCACCGCCGGCGGCCGGCGACCAGCCCGTCGCGGTCGTGCTCACCCCCGGGGCCTACAACGCCGCCTACTTCGAGCATGCCTTCCTCGCCCGTCAGATGGGCATCGAACTGGTGGAGGGCCGGGACCTGGTCGTCGACGAGCACGTGGTGTCGATGCGCACCACCGCCGGACTGCAGCGCGTCGACGTGATCTACCGCCGCATCGACGACGACTTCCTCGACCCGGTGGTGTTCCGGCCCGACTCGTTGCTGGGCGTGCCCGGGCTGCTGTCGGCCGCTCGTGCGGGCAACGTCACGATCGTCAACGCGGTCGGAAACGGCGTGGCCGACGACAAGGCGGTCTACGCCTTCGTGCCTGACCTGATCCGCTACTACCTCGGCGAGGAGCCCGTCCTGCCCAACGTCGCGACCTATCTGCTGTGGGACCCGGAGCAGCGCGCCGAGGTGCTCGAACGGCTCGACGAGCTGGTCGTCAAGCCGGTGGCGGCCTCGGGTGGCTACGGGCTGGTGATCGGCCCTCACGCCCAGGACGAAGAGCTCGCGGCCCTACGTTCCCGCATCGAGGCCGATCCGAGGGGCTTCGTCGCCCAGGAGGTCGTGGCCCTGTCGCGCCACCCCACGCTGGTCGATGGCCGCATCGAGGGTCGCCACGTCGACCTGCGACCCTTCGCGATCGCCGGCGAGCGCGTCGAGGTGATCCCCGGTGGTTTGACCCGGGTGGCGCTGCGCCGTGGCTCGCTGGTGGTCAACTCCTCACAGGGTGGTGGCTCCAAGGACACCTGGGTGCTGGGGGCGGAAGCTGTGCCCGACCCTGCGGCTGACGGAGGCTGACGTGCTCGCCCGACTCGCCGAGAACCTGTTCACCGCCGGTCGCGACATCGAGCGCGCCGAGGCCACCGCGCGGATGGTCGACATCACCTACCACAGCCTGCTCGAGTCGCCCTCCGGTGAGCGCGGCGACGCCTGGGAGCAGCTGCACGAGGTGCTGGGCACCGTTGCCGAGCCCGACGACGACGCGCTGGCCCGGCTCGTGCTCGATCGTGGCGAGCCCCGATCGGTGCTGGCCTCGGTTACCCGGGCGCGCGAGCACGTGCGCTCCGTGCGGGAACTGGTCTCCACCGAGCTGTGGGAGGTCATCAACGACCTGCACCTGACGCTCGCGACCACCGGGTTGGCCCGGCAGGTCGACGAGCAGCCCTACCACCTGCTGGCCGGCGTGCGCCGGGCGTGTCTGACGATCTATGGGGTCGCCAGCGACACCATGCCCCGCGACGAGGCCTGGCGCTTCCTGGCGCTGGGCCGCCTGCTGGAGCGTGCCGCGATGACCTGCCGGCTGGTCCAGGTCCACCACCAGCGCCTCGAGCAGCTCTCCGGGCCGTCGCGGCGGCTGGGGCTCGGCGGCGACCCCGCCGGGCTCGAGCCCGGACCGGGAGACTTCCACCAGTGGGTCACGGTGCTCAAGAGCGCGGCGGCATTGGAGGCGTACCGGCGCCGCTACCGCGCTTCGATGGATCCGGCCGACGTGGTCGAGTTCCTCCTGCTCGAACCCGACCTGCCGCGCAGTGTGGCGTTCTGCCTCACCGGCGCCCGGCTCCAGCTCGAGGCGCTGGCCGCCGGGCGGCGCAGCCGGGCGGTGCGGGAGGTCGGCCGGGCCAGCGCGTCGTTGACCTACCGCGACGTCAGTGAGCTGTTCGCGATGGGCCTGGCCCCGTTCCTGCTGGACATCCAGGCGCGCATGCAGCGGGTGGATGCGGCCATCGCCGGGGAGTTCTTCCGCCACCACCCGAGCGGGGCGCTGCACGCCATCGCCAGCCCCTGACCCCCACGAGCGGAGCGCTGCCGTGCGCCTCGACATCCACTACCGGACCCGTTTCGCCTACGCGGGCCATGTCAGCGAGTCCCAGAACGAACTGCGGGCCTGTCCCGCGATCGATGACCGTCAGCAGCTCGTGCACTACGACGTGCGTACCACCCCGTCGGCTCGCGTGTCCTGGTACCTCGACTACTGGGGCACCCGGGTCGACACCTTCGGCATCCGCCTGCCCCACACCACTCTCGAGGTCGTCGCCGAAGGCACGGTCGACACGGTCGTGCCCGAAGCGGTCGAGGTCCACCCGCGGCGTGCGGCGTTGACCGACCCGGCGTTCCGTGACGAGCACCTCGAGCTGCTCCAACCCTCCCCCCACGTGGCGCTCACCGCCACCATCGCCGAGGTCGCCCACCGACACGCCGGGCAGGCCGCCGACGACGTGGTGGCGATGGCGCACGCCGTGCACGAGGGCCTGTCGGCGCTTCAGTACGCGCCCGGAGCCACCTACGTCGGTGTCCCGGTCGACGAGGTGCTGCGCGCCGGGGGAGGGGTGTGCCAGGACTTCGCGCACGTCGCGGTGGCGATGTACCGCAGCCTGGGGGTGCCAGCCCGCTACGTGTCCGGTTACCTGTTCACCGGTGACGACGCGACCGGCGCGGACACCGACAGCGACGAGGTCGAGGTGCAGACCCACGCCTGGGTCGAGGTGGCGGTCCCCGGTCACGGGTGGTACGCACTGGACCCGACCAATCGTCAGCAGGTCTCAGAGCGCCACGTGACCATCGGTCGGGGCCGCGACTACGACGACGTCGCCCCGCTGCGTGGGGTGTTCCTCGGCCCGCCCGAGCACGAGCTCGAGGTGGACGTGCGGTTGCGCCGGCTGGCGGTCGGCGCTCCGGCGGCGGCCGGCATCGGCCGCGAGCCCTCGCGGGCCACCCTCGCGGCGCGGCAGCGCGCCCAGCAGCAGCAGCAGCAACAGCAGCAGTAGGGGCCCGCGCGGCGTGGTCAGGCGCGCGCCCGGTAGGCCGCGGCGAGCGGCCACAGGGTGGCCTCGGCCTGCTCGCGGCCCAGCGACAGCGGCTGGATGACGGGCACCGTCACCCCGGCCTCGACGTAGGCGGCGATCCGTTCGGCGACCTGCTCGGCGGTGCCGAGGCAGAACAGTTCGTCGACGAGTTCGTCGCTGAGGGCGGCGGCCATCCCGGCGCGGTCGCCGGCGGCATCCAGCACCCCCTGCGCCTCGGCCTCGTACCCCATCCAGCGGTAGAAGCGGTTGTAGACGCTGGTGGCGAGGTAGGGCGCGAACACCGCCTTGACCAGTTGCCGGGCGGCGGGCACGTCGTCGGTGACCGCGCAGAACAGTCGCGCGATCACCGCGAAGTCCTCCGGCAGCGTGCCGCCGGCCCCCTCGGCGACCTGGGCGAGCACCTGGGGGACGTGACGGGGAGCGAGTTGGTTGAGGCAGACCCCGTCGACCCCGAGCTCCCCGACCATTCGGCACGAGCGCGGGTTGAGCGCCCCGAGCACCAGGGGCACCCGCTCCCCGGGGGGCACCGCATGCGGCTTGTACCCGTCGATGCGCACCACCTCGCCCTCGAGGCTGGAGCGCTGGCCGGCCAGCAGCGGCTGCAGCGCAGCCACGGTCTCGCGCACCGTGGTCAGCGGCCGATCGAAGGCCTGACCAGCCCACCGACCGATGATGACCTCCGAGGACGCACCGATGCCCAGCGTGAACCGTCCGCCGGACAGCTCAGCCAGCGACACCGCGCTCATGCCCAGCACCATCGGCGTGCGGGTCTGGGCCGGGACCACCGCCACCCCGAGGTCGAGGTCGGTGTGCACCGCCAGCGCCCCCAGCGTCGTGAAGGCGTCGGGACCGTTGACCTCCGCGGCCCACACCGCGGTGTAGCCGTGATCCCGGGCCCCGCTGGCGAGGTCGACGGAGGTGCGCGCATCGACGCCGGTCAGTGGCAGGCTCAGGGCCAGGGGCGGGGGGCTGAGCAGGTCGGTCACGGTAGACTCCATGAGGTGGGGCGCTGCGGGCCGGATGTCGGGCAGCGTAGGCTGGTCGGGCCGGGGACCGGCACGACCGCCAAGGAGCACCGGTGCGAGAGCGACGCAGGCGCCAGGAAGACCCTGACGACGCGCGGCTCGGGGCCTGGCTCCCGGCGCCCGGCACGGTGGTGACGGTCGGTGGGCAGCAGTGGTCGCGGACCTGGGTGTCGCGGGTGGAGCAACGCGAGGGCAATGCCCTGGTCGTGGTGGCACCGACCCGACCCCGCGGTGAGCCCGTCGACGCCGAGCCGGGCACGCCGATCGTGCTCGGCTGGGCCACCGATCAGGGCTACCTGGAAGCCGAGGGGGTGCTGACCGGGACGTCGCTCGACGTGGTGCTGACCTGGGAGGTCGATGCCAGCAAGGTCCGCCGCCGGCAGCGGCGCCGGGCCTTCCGACTGCCGGTCGCGCTGCCGGTCGCGGTGGTGCCCAGCACGGACCGTCCCGGGCCCGTGGCGGCCACCGAAGGGGCGGTGCAGGGCCAGACGCTCGATGTCAGCGAGGTCGGCGTGCGCTGCCTGCTGCCCCTGGCCGAGGCCCCCGAGGTCGGCGACCGGGCCGAACTGAGCGTCGGGATCCGCGACGAGCCGCCACTGATCACGACCGTCGAGGTCGTCTGGCGTCGCCGCCACGACGCCGAGTTCGAGGAGTTCGGGCTCACCTTCGTCGACGACGACGCTGAGCGCGCCGAGCGGCTGCGACGCTTCGTGTTCGCCGAGCAACTCGAGCGCCGCTCCGTGAGTGCGCGCGTCTACGGCATCCGCCGCGAGGCGCGGGACTGACCCGTACGGCGACCCCAGGTTGCGGGGAGGCCGGCGGCACCGTAATATCTCAACCCAACGGTTGAGAAAATCACGGAGGCTGTCGGTGACCACGACCCGCGATCAGGAGCAGGCGGGCACCCCGACTGTTCCCTCGTTGGTCACGCTGCTCGGCGAGCAGCGAGCCGAACTCGTTTCGGAGTTGCGCCGTCGTGAGCAGGCCACCGTGGCCGAACTCGCCACCCACCTCGGCATCTC
>SLLJ01000194.1 GCA_007134165.1 Nitriliruptoraceae bacterium
ACCGAGGCCCGCGGCGAGACCTTCTACCCCGGACCCTCCCGCGTGCACCTGGCGATGTTCCCGCCCAAGGAGCGCTGGGACGACTGGGTCGAGCTCGACACCACCGCCTGGCCCGAGCGGGTCGAACGCCGCTACCTGCTGGTGCCAACCACCTGCTTCAACTGCGAGTCGGCCTGCGGGCTGCTGGCCTACGTTGACCGCGACACCCTCGAGGTGCGCAAGTTCGAGGGCAACCCGGAGTCGCCCGGTTCGCGGGGGCGCAACTGCGCCAAGGGGCCGGCGGTGATCAACCAGGTCACCGACCCCGACCGCATCCTGCACCCCATGAAGCGGGTGGGGGAGCGCGGCTCGGGGCAGTGGGAGCGCATCAGCTGGGACGAGGCGCTGGACACCCTGGCGGAGCGGATCCGCCGGGCGATCACCAACGACCGCGCCAACGAGGTCATGTACCACGTCGGGCGGCCCGGCGAGGACGGGTTCACCGAGCGGGTGCTGGCCGCCTGGGGGGTGGACGGGCACAACTCGCACACCAACGTGTGCTCCTCGGGTGGGCGGGCCGGCTACCAGCTGTGGATGGGCATCGACCGGCCGAGCCCTGACCACGCCAACGCCGAGGTGATCCTGCTGATCTCGGCCCACCTCGAGACCGGCCACTACTTCAACCCCCACGCCCAGCGCATCACCGAGGCGCGGGCCCGCGGCGCGAAGCTGATCGTGCTCGACGTGCGGCTGTCCAACACCGCCACCCATGCGGACCACTGGCTGGCGCCCTACCCGGGCAGCGAGCCGGCGATCTGCCTGGCGATCGCCAACCACCTCATCCGCACCGGACGCTACGACCGCGACTTCGTGCGCCGGTGGTGGAACTGGCGCGAGTACCTGATCGAGGTGCACCCGGACCGTGAGCCCACGTTCGAGGTGTTCGAGCAGGTCCTGCGCGAGATCTACGCCGACTACACCTTCGCGTTCGCCGCGGCCGAGTCGGGCGTGGCCGCCGACCGGCTCGAAGAGGTCGCCGAGGTGGTGGCCGGTGCCGGCACCCGCCTGTCGACCCACAACTGGCGTTCGGCGGCGGCCGGCAACGAGGGCGGCTGGCAGGTGTCACGCACCCTGTTCCTGCTCAACGCGCTGCTCGGGGCGGTGGCCGTCCCCGGCAGCACCTACCCCAACGCCTGGAACAAGTTCGTCGCCGAGCCCATCCACCTGCCTCCGCACCCGGCGGCGTGGAACGAGCTGACCTACCCGTTGGAGTACCCGCTGGCTCAGAACGAGCTCAGCTTCCTGCTGCCCCACTTCATCGACGAGGGCCGCGGGCGCATCGACACCTACTTCACGCGGGTCTACAACCCGGTGTGGACCAACCCGGACGGCTTCAGCTGGATCGAGCTGCTCTCCGACGAGACCCGGGTGGGGCTGCACGCGGCGCTGACCCCGACCTGGAACGAGACCGCCTACTTCGCCGACCTCGTGCTGCCGATGGGCATGTCCTCCGAACGGCACGACATCACCAGCTACGAGCAGTACGACGGGCAGTGGATCGCGCTGCGCCAGCCGGTGCTGCGCGCCGCCCGTGAGCGGCTCGGCGAGACGATCACCGACACCCGTGAGGTCAACCCCGGCGAGGTGTGGGAGGAGAACGAGTTCTGGATCGAGCTGTCCTGGCGCATCGACCCCGACGGCGAGCTCGGCATCCGCCGCTACTTCGAGTCGCGCGAGCACCCCGGCGAGAAGCTCGGCGTCGACGAGTACTACGGCTGGATGTTCGAGCACTCGGTCCCAGGCCTGGCCGAGACCGCCGCCGCCGAAGGCATGAGCGCGCTTCAGTACCTCCGGCGCACCGGCAGCTTCGAGGTGGCCCGGGGCATCGGCCCGCTGCACGAGACGCCGGTCGACCCCGCCGAGCTCACCACCGACGTCGTGACCGATGCGCACGGCCGGGTGTACTCCCGCGACCCGGCCCCGCCCAAGGTCAACTACGCGCCGACTGGCGCGCCCGATCCGGATGCGATGGGCCGCCGGGCGGTTGGCGTGGACGTGGACGGGCAGGTGCTGCGCGGGTTCCCGACCCCGTCGGGCCGGCTCGAGTTCTACTCGCGTACGCTGGTGGACTGGGGCTGGGGCGAGCACGCCATCCCGACCTACCTGCACAGCCACGTGCACCCCGAGGCGCTCGAGGACGGCCAGGTGCCGCTGATCTCGACCTTCCGGCTGCCGACCCAGATCCACACCCGCAGCGCCAACAGCAAGTGGCTGGACGAGCTCACCCACACCAACCCGTTGTGGATCCACCCGTCGCAGGCCGCCGAGGTCGGGGTGGTCACCGGGGAGCTGGTCCGGGTGGAGACCGAGCTCGGCCACTTCGTGGTCAAGGCGTGGGTGACCGAGGGCATCCGCCCCGGGGTGGTGGCCTGCTCGCACCACATGGGCCGGTGGAAGCCGGCCGGGCACGACCACGCCCACCGGCTCAACACCGCCACCGTCGCCCTCGAGCGTGACGGCAGCCGGTGGTCGCTGACCACCACCGCCGCGCACGGGGCGTTCACCTCCGCGGATCCCGACACCGCCCGGCTGTGGTGGACGGACGTGGGCGTGCACCAGAACATGACCTTCGGGGTGCATCCCGACCCGCTGTCGGGCATGCACTGCTGGCACCAGGCGGTGCGGGTGCGCCGCGCCGAGCCCGGGGACCGGGCCGGGGACATCGCGGTGGACACCCGGCGCTCCCGGGAGGTCTACCGGGCGTGGCTGGCCAAGACCCGTGACGCCCGGCAGGTTTCGCCCAACGGCGAGCGGCGTCCCCGCTGGCTGATCCGTCCCCTCAAGCCGGTCGCCGACGCCTATCGGATCGATGGTCCGGTGGCGCGGCGCACCTGACGAGGTCGCCGTGGTGAGCACCGAGGCGTCACGCGGTGAACTGCTGCGCGCGCTGGCTCGGCTCATCGACCCACCCGATCCCGGCCTGGCGCCCGTGGTGGCCGCCCTCGGACTGCCGCGGGTCCCGCGCGCCGCCGAGCACGGCGAGCTGTTCACCTTCCAGCTGCACCCGTATGCGTCGGTGCACCTGGGGCCCGAGGGCCAGCTCGGCGGAGTCGCCCGCGACCGCGTGGCCGGGTTCCTGCGCGCGGTGGGCGTCGACCCGCCGGCGGCCTGCGACCACCTCGGCGTCCTGCTCGCCGCGGCCGCCGAACTGCACGACCTCGAGGCGGCGGGTGCCGCGCCGGCCCGCCGGGTGCGCACCGCGCTGCTCCACGAGCACCTGCTGCCTTGGGTGCCCCGACTGCTGGTGCGGGTGGGGGAGCTCGGCGCGGAGCCCTACCGGGTGTGGGCCGACCGGCTGTCCGACGTTCTGGACGCCGAGGTGGCAGCGCTCGGGCCGCCGGCGCAGTTGGCCGTGCACCTGCGCGAGGCGCCGGAGCTGCCCGACCCTCGCGAGGATGACGCCGGTGCCAAACGGTTCGTGACCTACCTGCTCGCGCCGGTGCGTAGCGGGCTGATCCTGGCCCGGGCCGATCTCGCGCGGGCGGCCGGGCAGCTCGGGCTCGGGCTGCGGGTCGGGGAGCGGGCCTTCACCCTCGAGGCCCTGCTCGGTCAGGACGCGGCCGGGACGCTGCGCTGGCTGGCCGACGAGGCCCGCCACCAGCACACGACGGTGCCGGTGTTGCCGGGCGACGATGACCTGACCGCAGCGTTCTGGCGGGCACGGCTGGACGGCAGCGCAGGGCTGCTCGATGCGTTGGCGGCCGCGGCATGAGCGGCGCGCCGGGACCCGCGGTACGGCTGCTGCCGGCCTGGGTGCGGCGCTACCGCCGTGACTGGCTGCGCGACGACCTCACGGCCGGGCTGACGCTGGCGGTCATGCTGGTGCCCCAAGCGATGGCGTACGCGGCGCTGGCCGGGATGCCGCCCATCACCGGGCTGTACGCCTCGGTGGTCGCGCTGATCGTGTATGCGGCGCTGGGCACCTCCTCGCACCTGTCGTTCGGACCGGTCGCCCTGATCTCGCTGCTGACCGCCTCGGCGCTGGCGCCGCTGGCCGGCGGCGACGTCGAGCGCTACGTCGCGTTGGCCGGGGCGCTGGCGCTGATGGTCGGGCTGGTGCATCTCCTGCTGGCGCTGGTGCGTGCGGGGGCGCTGGTCGAACTCATCAGCCACCCGGTGGTGGTGGGCTTCACCGCCGCCGCGGGGCTGGTGATCGGACTCAGCCAGGTCGGCGACCTCACCGGCGTCGAGGGCGAGCGCAGCAAGGACGCGCTCGACAGCCTGCTGGTGGCCGCCCGCGCCCTGCCCGACGCGCATCTGCCGACCCTGGCGATCGGCCTGGGCGCCATCGTGCTGCTGCTGACCGGACGGCGGCTGGCGCCCCGGCTGCCGATGGCGTTGATCGTCTCGGTGCTCGCGGTCGTGTCCTCTGTGGTGCTGGGCCTGTCGGGCCGCGGGGTAGCGATCGTCGGGGACATCCCGGCCGGGCTGCCGCGTCCCGGCCTGCCCGACGTCGGGCTCGACGACCTGCGTGCGCTGGTGCCCGCCGCGCTGGTGATCGCGGCGATCAGCTACGCGGAGAGCATCAGCATCGCCAAGGCGATCGCTGCGCGCAGCCGCGAGCGGTTGAACCCGGGGCGCGAGCTGTCCGCCTCGGGGGCGGCGAACCTGGCCGCCGGGGTGGCCGGCGGGTTCCCGGTGGCCGGTAGCTTCACCCGCAGCGCGGTGGTCCACGACGCCGGGGCCCGCACCCAGCTGGCCGGCTTGGTCGCGGCCGCGGTGGTCGTGCTCACCCTGCTGGTGCTCACCCCGCTGCTCGAACCGCTGCCGCGCGCCGTGCTCGCCGCGATCGTGGTGGTCGCGGTCATCGGGCTGATCGACGTGCGGGCCGCGATCGACACCTTCCGGGTCGACCCTGCCGACGGTCTGGTGCTCATCGTGGCGTTCGGGGCGACGCTGGCGCTGGGGGTGGAGCTCGGGCTGCTCACTGGCGTGGTCGTCAACCTCGGTGTCCACGTCGTGCGCGGCATGCGCCCCGCCCTGGTGGAGCTTGGCCGGGTCCCTGGCACCCGGCTGTACCGCAACGTCGAGCGCTTCGACACCGTCACCGATCCGCGGGGGGTGATCCTGCGGCTGGACGGTCCGCTGGACTTCCTCAGCGTCAACGAGGTCACCGGGCACCTACGCCGGTTGGCGGCCGACCGTCCCGAGCTCGACTGGTTGGTGCTCGACGCCAGCGGAGTCACCGGGATGGACTCCACCGGCGTGCATGCGCTCAGCGACCTGCAGGAGCACCTCGCCGAGGCGGCGGTGGACCTGCACCTGGCAACCCTCCGTGGTCCGCAGCGCGACGTCATCGATCGCGCCGGGCGTTTCGAGCAGCTCATCCAAGGCACGTGCCACCCGGACGTGCCCACTGCACTGCAGGCTGCGGGTGTCGAGCAGGGTGCGCTGCTGCTGACGCCGTCGAGGGGAGAACAGGCACCGGAGGGTCTGCGCTAGCCGAGCTTGAGCAGGACCCGCCGTCGGCGTCGGGCCCGCAGCGCCGCGATGGCCGCGGCCACCCCCGCAAGTCCGCCGGTGGCGGCCACCACCGTGAGCAGTTGCGTGCTCGGCTGCTGCCCGGTGAGCAGCCACGCGACCCCGACCAGGCCGATGCCGAAGCCCGCCCCGGTGATCGCCAGTGCCACGGGACCGGTCACCTTGCGTCGGCCGGTGCGCAGGTGACGCAGGTAGGACTCGGCGTACGACACGACCAGCAGCAGCAGGACCACGATCGCGACGCCCGTCACGCTGAGCCAGGGCTGCGCCGTCGTGACCACGCCGAAGCGCCAGGCGGCGGTCTCGCCGCCGCCATCCAGCAGGCGCAGATCGGCGGTGACGGTGCCGGGGGCCGTGAACCGGGCGTTGCCGAGGCTGAGCTGCGCTCGGCCTCCTCCGTCGCTGGCCGCTACCTCGGCGCTGACGGTGGTGCTCAGTGGGATCTGGGCGACCGACAGGGCGAGCTCCACGGTGTCGGCGGGCGGGGCGTCGGGGCCGAGCACGACGATGATGGGCTCAGCGAGGTCGAGCTCGGGGAGCACCTCGGCGGTGGGTTCGACCCCGGCGACCGTGAGTGCACCCGGAGGGGGAAGCTCCTCCCAGGTCCCTGCGGGACCGAGGAAGGCCACCGCGGCGGTGGCGGCCAGCGCCGCCAGAGCCAGTAGCACCGCGACGAACGGGAACCGTGGGGTCTGGATCGCCTCGGCGACCGGCACCAGCTCACGCAGGTCGATCTGTCGGGCGTCGCCGCCCTGCACGTGCTCGCGCACCGCGGGGCGCACCCGCACTCCGACGCCGCCGTCGCCACCCACCTCTGCGGCGTGACCGGGCCCGGGGTCATGGCTCCCTCCACCACCGGACGGCGGCAGGGTGGGGGGACCGGCGCCGGCACCCGAGAACGTCGCTGCGGCGTCCTGCGGCGGCATGGTCGCCGACGCATCCGGGGTGGGCGGCAGCGTCGGTGGCGGGGGAGTGGTGGGGGCGGACGTGGGGGTGGCGTTGGGTGGCGACGGGGCGATGGTCGGTGGTGGGCCGCTGGCCGGCGGCGAGGTCGGCGGCGCAGCAGCACGGTCCGGTTGGTTCGTCGATTCCGGGTCCTGGGTGCCCGCAACCGTGTCCGGGGCGCGGGTGGCGCGGTTCTCGGCACCCGGCACCACCGGGGTGCGGCCCGAGGGACGCGTGGCACGCGCCATGATCGTGCCGGTGGCCAGCACCGGCAGGTCTGCGACCGTGAGCCACTCGGTGCCCCAGGTGTCGGTGGCGGTCTCGCCCAGCGCCACCGCGAACGCCTCGGCGCTGGGGTAGCGCTCGGCGGGATCGCGGGCCAGCGAGGTCATCACCACCTCGGCCAGTGCCTCGGGGATCCGCGGCGCCACCTCGAGGATCGGGGTCGGATCCTCGTGCACGTGCCGGTAGACGATGGCCAGCGGCCCGCCGTCCTCGGAGAAGGGCAGGCGGCCGGTGAGCAGCTCGTAGAGCATCACCCCGCAGGCGTAGACGTCGGTTCCTGGCCCGACCTCGCCGCCCAGGGCCTGCTCGGGAGCCATGTAGGCGGGGGTGCCGAGCACGTCGCCCGCCCGGGTCGCCAGGGCCTGCTCGCCGCTGAGCACCTTGGCGATGCCGAAGTCGACCACCTTGAGCACACCGTCGTGGGAGAACAGCAGGTTCTCGGGCTTGATGTCGCGGTGCA
>SLLJ01000109.1 GCA_007134165.1 Nitriliruptoraceae bacterium
AACCTCCGGGGGTTCGGCAGCCGTTGCGGCCAACCGCGCCCCGGCCCTGCCGCGCCCGGGCCCTGCCGTGCCTCGGTGCCTGCCGTGCCTCGGTGCCTGCCGCGCCGCGGTGCCTGCCGTGCCGGGGTCGTTGCCCCAGCTCACGTGGCGTACCCACCCGGACGGCGGTGACCGGAGGGGTACGCCACGTTTCTCGGCGGTCGTCTGCCCGCCCGATGCTGGGTGGGCAGCGCAGTCCCAGAGTTGGCCTCGATCGGCCGGCGTTGGATCGACCGGCCGGTAGCGTGTCGGATCATGGAAACCACCTCGACGCTCACCGCCCTGACCGCCGGCATGCTGCTGCCCTTCGGGGGCGATCGGGTGACCCGGGTGCCGCACGAACTCGCCCGTGACTTTGTGCCCGGCGATGCCCTGATCGTGCTGCAGGACCGCGGCGACCTGCTGCACGTGCCGGCGGCCGACCGGGCGGCCGCCCGAGCCGCAGTCGACACCGCCCATGAGGCCTTCGAGGCGATGGGCCGTGTCAGCGACGCGCAACTCGACGCGTTCTACCTCGCCTTCGCGCGCCGGCTCGAGGACGATGCCGGCTTCGTACGGATCGCCGCCGCCAACCAGCAGGACGTCACCGCCGCCCGGGAGCGGGGTCGGTCGGTGACCCGTCTCGTGCTCGACGAGCGGATGCGTGCAGGAATGGTCGCCGGGCTGCGCGGCTGGGCCGAGGTCGCCTCGCCGCGAGGACAGGTCGTGCGCACCCTTCAGCACGAATCCTGGCGGCTCGAGGAGGTCACCGACCGGCTCGGCGTGGTTGCCTTCGTGTTCGAGGGGCGGCCCAACGTGTTCGCCGACGCCTGCGGCGTGCTGCGCAGCGGCAACACGGTTGTCTTCCGGATCGGGTCCGACGCGCTGCGCACCGCCAGGGCCATCGTCGAGCACGCCCTGCGCCCGGCGCTGGCCGAGGCCGGGCTGCCCGAGGGTGCGGCCAGCCTGGTCGATGCGCCGTCGCGGGCCTCGGGGTGGGCGCTGTTCTCCGATCCGCGGCTGGCGCTGGCGGTCGCACGGGGGTCAGGTGAGGCGGTGCGGCAACTCGGAACGGTTGCGCAGCAGGCCGGTAACCCCGTTTCCCTGCATGGCACCGGAGGCGCCTGGCTGCTGGTGGGTCGCAGCGCCGATCCGGACCGGCTGCTGGCCGCCGTGCACCGGTCGCTGGACCGCAAGGTCTGCAACACGCTCAACACCATGTGCGTGGTTCGTGAACGGGCTGAGGAGCTGATCCCCGTCGTGCTGGAGGGCCTGCGTCGGGCCGCGGTGGACCGAGGCACCGAGGGCAAGCTGTATGTGACCGAGCGCAGCCGGGGGTGGGTGCCAGGTGAGCTCTTCGACCGGGTCGTGACGATCAGCCGTGCCGAGGGCGTGAGCGACGAGCCGCAGGCCGAGCCGCTGGTCGAGGCACAACTGGGCATCGAATGGGAGTGGGAGGACAGCCCCGAGGTGTCGCTGGTGGTGGTCGACGACCTCGACGAGGCCATCGGACTGTGCAACCGCTACAGCCCTCGTTTCGTGGTGTCGGTGCTCGCCGAGGAACCCGCCGAACAGCAGCGGGTATGGGACGGTGTCGACGCGCCCTTCGTCGGCAACGGCTTCACGCGCTGGGTCGACGGGCAGTACGCGCTGCTGACCCCGGAACTCGGACTGTCCAACTGGGAGCGGGGCCGGTTGCTGGGTCGCAGCGCGATCCTGTCGGGCGACGCGATCGTCACCCGCCGGATCCGGGCCGAGCAGGTCGATCCGGACCTGCACCGGTGAGCGACGAGGCGGCCCCGGGCCCGGCCCCGTGGCTGCTGGCCCTGACTCTGGTCCTGCTCGCCGCCAACCTGCGGGTGGTGGTGATCACGGTCGGACCGGTGCTGCGCGACGTGCAGGCCGACCTCGGGATGTCGGACACCGTGGCCGGCGCGCTGTTCACGCTGCCCTTGCTGGTGTTCGGCACGCTGGGTTTTGCCGTGTCCGGACTCGTGCGCCGCCTCAGTGTCAACGGTGCGCTGCTGGTCGCGCTTGGGCTGATCGTGGTCGGGACCGCGCTGCGTGGGGTGTCGCCGACCACCGTCTGGCTGCTGGCCGCGACCCTGGTGGCGCTGGTCGGGATTGCAGTCGGCAACGTGCTGGCCCCGACCCTGGTGCGCGCCTGGTTCCCCACCCAGGTCGGCCGGGCCTCGGCCTGGTACATGACGGCGATGGCGGTCGGAACGGCGGCGCCTGCGGCGCTGGTCGTGCCGGCGGCCGAGGTGCTGGGCGGCTGGCGGTCGGCTCTCGCCATCTGGGCCGTGCCGGCGGTGTTCGCGCTGCTGGCCGCCGGGCTGGTGTCGGCCCGCACCCGCACGCCAGAGGCCGGACCTGCGGTGGCCGAGAGCACCGCCAGCGCGCTCGGCCCTCGCCTTCGCCGCCAGCCGGTGGCTTGGGCGCTGGCGGCTTTCTTCGGCCTGCAGTCGCTGGAGGCGTACACGGCCATCGGCTTCCTGCCCACCATCCTGCGTGACGCGGGCGTTCCCGCCGACCGGGCTGGCACCCTGATGGCGTCGACCGTCGCCATCGGCGCACCGATCGCGTTCCTACTGCCTCGGCTGGCCACCCGCCGGGAGGACCAGCGGGGGTTCGTGATCGTGCTGATCGCGTGTTCGGCGCTCGGTCAGCTGGGGTTGCTGCTGGCACCGGCCGCGGCGCCGCTGGCGTGGGTGCTGCTGCTGGGAGCCGGGTCGGGGGCGTTCCCGCTGGCGCTGCTCCTGATCACCCTGCGCACGTCGACCACGGTCGGGACCGCCGCGTTGTCGTCGCTCGTCCAGGGCTTTGGCTACCTGCTCGGTGTCGGGGGACCGGTCGTGGTCGGTGCGCTGCGCGACGCGACCGGTGACTGGCGCGTGCCGCTGCTGGTCCTGCTCACGCTGCTCGTGCCCAAGCTGTTCGCCGGGCTGGTGGCCGCCCGGGGCGTGGTCGTCGACGCAACCGAAGGCTGACCCGGGCTACAGAAGGTCGCGGCCAGCCGCCCAGGCGGTGAGTTCGTGGCGGTTGGACAACTGCAGTTTGCGCAGCACCGAGGACACGTGGGTCTCGACGGTCTTGACCGAGATGAACAGCCGCCCCGCCACCTCCTTGTAGGTATAGCCGCGGGCGATGTGGCGCAGCACCTCCTTCTCGCGCACCGTGAGCTGGTCGAGCTCGGGGTCGGCGCTGCCCACTCCGGCCGGGAGGCTGCCAGCGAACGCGTCCAGCACGAACCCGGCCAGCCGGGGGCTGAACACCGCGTCGCCCTGCTGGACCCTCACGATCGCAGCCACGAGATCCTCGGGCGAGATCGTCTTGGTGACGTACCCGCGGGCACCGCCCCGGATCACCCGGATCACGTCCTCGGCGGCATCCGACACCGACAGGGCCAGGAACCGCACGTCGGGGTGGGTCTCGTGCACCCCTTCGAGCACGGCCAGGCCGCCGCCACCGGGCAGGTGGACGTCGAGGAGCACGACGTCGGGCCGGGCCGCCCGGATGCCCTGGATGGCCGTGTCGACGTCGCCGGCATCGCCGACCAGGGTCACGTGCCGGCCGAGCTCGGCCTTCACGCCGGCGCGGAACAGCTCGTGGTCGTCGACCAGGAACACGCGGACGGGGTGGGTCATGCTGGGACCTCCGGATCAGCAGCGGTGGATGGTGCCGGCGTTTCGGGGGTGGCGGTGCGGCGGCGGGGCACGCACAGCTCCACCTCGGTGCCCTCACCGGGAGTGGAGAGCACCCGGGCCCGGCCGTCGTGCCGGGCGAGCCGGGACACCATCGAGTCGCGGATGCCGTGCCGGTCCTCGGGCACCCGGTCGGGATCGAAGCCGCGTCCGCGGTCCCGCACGAAGGCGAGCACCTCGTTGTCCTCGACCTCGACGTAGACGGCCACGGAGGCCACGCTGGCGTGCTTGGCGGCGTTGACGCAGGCCTCGCGGGTGGCGGCGAGCAGGGCGGCGACCCGTTCGTCGAGCGGGGCGTCGCCGACCACCACCACCTCGACGTTGAGGTCATGGATGGCTTCGACCTCCTCGGCGACGGCCTCGACCGCGTCGGCGAGGTTGGTCGCGCCGCGCAGCCCGTCCGCGCCGTACAGCCAGCTGCGCAGCTCACGTTCCTGACGGCGGGCCAGGGCGACCATCCGGCGCGGCTGGTCGGCGGAGCGCTGGATCAGGGCCAGGGTCTGCAGCACCGAGTCGTGCAGATGGGCGGCGAGCTCCGCGCGCTCCTCCTGGCGGATGCGCTCGCGGCGTTCGGCCGTGAGCTGCTCGCCGAGTCGCCACAACCACGGCCCGAACAGCAGCGCCACCCCGCCGACCGCCGCGATCAGCGCCAGGCCGACGTCACGCAGGGCGGCCAGGCCCTCGGTGCCGGCCACGAAGCCGGCCACCGCCCCGGCCACCAGCAAGGTTCCGACGATCACCCGGACCGGCGAGGCCGGCCCGGCCGCAGCGGCGCTGATGGCGCTGCGCGGTACCCGCTCGGCGGACCGGGACCAGCGGTCGCGGTCGTGTTCGTCGCCGCGGGTCCAGACCACGGCCGAGCCGGCCGCGGCCAGGACCACCGGGAACACCAGCGCATCGCCGAACCACAGCCCGGCCTGTCGCAGCAGCAGCAGCACCCCCAGGGCGATCAGCCCGAGGGCCGCCGACTGCTGCAGGGTCGGCGGGCGGGACCGGTGATGGGGCCCGGGCCAGCCGACCGGAGTCAGCGCCCACAGTGCGCCGTAGACGATGACGCCGGTGCCCCCCGCAAAGGTCATCACGACGAAGCTGATGCGCACCAGCAGCGGATCGACCCCGAGCCGGTCCGCCAGTCCGCCGGCGACCCCCGCGACCACTCGCCTCTCAGCCCGGCGGATCAGGCGTCCGGGCGCAGCCTGCGGCGGCGGGGGTGGGGGTGGCACCGGCGCCGGTGGCGGGGGCAGAGGCGGACGGGGGGCGATGGGACGGCTCCTGTTCACGGCACGGTCCGGGCAGGCAAGGCCCGGCGCTCGGGTGGCTGCCCCGATGGTGGCACACCGCCGGGTGTCCGCGCATCGGGTCGACCCCGGACCCTGGGGGCTGAGCTCAGGGTCGGGCCAGGGTCGTCCCCGATGGTCGCAGCGTGCGTGCGTCGCCATGATGGAACTCGACGCCCCGCCCCCTGTCGGCGGACCCCCGGAGGACCACGATGACCGCCCCGTACCCCACCGCACCCGCACCCGCTCCCACTCGGCCGCCGCTTCGCCGTCCCCGCCAGGGCCGCGTGCTGGCCGGCGTCGGGGCCGGGCTCGCCGACCACCTCGGCATCGACGTCGCGATCGTGCGGGTGCTGATCGTGGTCGTGACCATCGTGACCCAGGGCCTCGGGTTGCTGGCCTACGTGCTCGGGGCGGTGTTCATCCCGGCCGAGGCCGAGGCTGAGGCCGCCGCTGCCGCTGGGGCCGCGAGGCCGGCGCCCAGCAGCGAGCAACCGCCGCGCAGTGGGATGTTCTGGGTCGGGATCGCGCTGCTGGTGGTCGGCGTGCTGGCCCTGATCAACGGGCCGCTGGCCTCCTTCGGGCTGAGTTTCGGCCTGGGTAGCGGGGTGCTCGGTCCGCTGGTGTTGATCGGCTTCGGCCTCGCCCTGTGGGTCGCCGGAGACCGTTCTCGTCCCGCCACCCCGGCGCCACCCACCGCAGCGTCGACTTCACCTGCTGCTTCCTCGCCGTCGTTCCCACCGTCCACCGATCCCGCGGCCTTGGCCGCACGTCAGGAGCCCCCGATGACCTCCGACCCCGTCCCTCCGACCGACCCCGGCGCCCCGGCCGACCCCGGCGCCCCGGCCGACCCCGACCCCAGCACCGGAGCGACCGGCGCCTGGTCGCCGCAGCCGACCGGCGATCCCGTGGCGGGTGCGGTGCCCCCCGGCACCTCGGCGAACCTGGCCTCCGGCCAGCCCACGGCCCAGCCCCCGGCCCAACCTCCGGTGTGGACGCCGCCACCGGTACCCGGGCGCGGATCGCCGGAGCCCGAAGCCTGGGAGCCGCCGCCGGCCCCCGAACGTGAGCGCTCAGCGCTCGGACAGCTCACCGTCGGGCTGGCGCTGCTGACCGCCGGTGTGCTGTGGCTGCTGTCGGCCACCGGGGTGCTCGCCGCCGCCGACGCCGGCCACGTGCTCGCCGCTTCGCTGCTGGTGATCGGTCTGGGCCTGCTGGTCGGCAGCGTGCTCGGCCGGGCCCGGTGGCTGATCGTGGTCGGGCTGGTCCTGCTGCCGCTGGTGCTGGCCAGTGCCGCGATCCGGTCGATCGATCTGGTCGACGTCCCGTTCGGAGGCGGCTTCGGTGAGCGCGTCTACGCCCCCGATCAGGTCGACGAACTGCCGGCCCGCATCGAACTCGCGGCCGGGACCGTCGAGGTCGACCTCACCGCCATCCGTGACGCCGAGGGCGACGTGCCCCTCGAGGTCCGTGTCGGCGCCGGCGAGATCGACGTCATCGTCCCCGAAGGCGCCGGGCTCGAGGTACGGGCCGGCGTGCAGGTCGGAGTCATGGACCTGCTCGGCAGCACCAGCGAGGGGTTCCCCGGCGTGCGCGAACTCGGGACCGATCTGGGCGTGCCGCAACCGGCCGACCCCGGAGCCCCGACCTACGTGCTCGACCTGCGGATCGGCGCCGGCGATCTGTCGGTGTCCCGAGGCCCCGCCGCTGACGACGCCGACCTCGACCTCGACACCGACGCGGACGAAGCGGCGGCCGACCTGCTGCTCGACCTCGCCGCCTGAGTCCGCCCGCGACCCCTCGCGGCCCCTCGCGACCCCTTGGAGCCATCACCATGAGAACCCACCGTTTCGACCCCGCTTCCTTCGCCTTCGGCGTGCTGTTCGTCGCCATCGCGGTGGTCGGGCTCACCGACCCGTCCCTGCTCGCCATCGAGGACCTGCGCTGGCTCGGCCCGGCCGTGCTCGTGGTGCTCGGGCTGGCCTTGCTGCTCAGCGCCGGGCGGCGTGACCGCCACCGGGAGTCGGCGACTCCCGCTGCCGTGCCCGACACCACCGCTACCGTGCCCGACACCACCGCTGCCCACGACCTCGACCCGGCGCGGGACCACGCCGCCGCGCAGGCCGCTGACCCCGACCCGGACACCGATCCGCGCTGACCCAATGCGCTGACCCAATGCGCTGACCCAA